>NZ_JBEGDL010000006.1:0-281935 GCF_040813775.1 Ammoniphilus soli | reverse complement strand
TTTCAGAAGAAGTAAGTCTAATGTTGTGTTCAGTTTTCATTCCTTGTATCCCCCTGCATTCCTTAAATCCATATTGTGTAGTGTATATTTTTTCCAAAAAATCAAGAAATATGTTTGTGGATGAATAGAAAAAGTCCAACCATAAGAAAGTTAGACTCTTTCATGAACACAATATTAGTCTTGCTTCCCTCAACTATTGATCTCCGTACTTGAAGAAAAGAACTCTATGTGAAAAGCTCTTCAGATTATAAAAGGCAAAAAATTTAACCAATATTCTCTTTGGGTTACTTTTCCATTTTCGCTAAATCCACACGGTCATCCGCTGTTGGCGGCTCCTCCATCCATCCGTTTTTTATCATGAGGACCGATCCATCTTTAGCAAAGTCCACGACCTCACCCATAAGACGCAAATAATGCATACCGAGGTCTTTTCTTGCGCATACCGATAAAGCTATCCCGTAAAATGCTATCGTTGTTATAGTAGACATCTGGATTTGGAACATGATTAATTTATCCGAAAAAGGTGAAGTCGTGGAGTTCGTGACCATTGATTCCCAAGAGATAGGGGAATTAAGATGATCCTCACTAAGCAGCGATTTGAATATCTCAAGATGCTTATTTGTTATATCTAGTCCCCTCAACAGATGCTTGCGAACTTGTTCTGAATTAGCAACTTGACTATATGCAATCTTTAACGTTCCATGCAGATTCATTTTAATCATATTAAAAGTGATGCTATTAATTTCAATAGAAGTTAGAGGCCGTCGTTTTCCGATCCAGCCTGCCAAAAAATCAGGTTGTTTAACAAAAGTTGCTAATTCCGGTGGATTGATGTATGGAGGGCGAACCATTAGACCTTTTATCAGCATAGTTTCCATAATTCGATGATAAAGAATCATACCTTCCATATTGCACTTAATAAAATACTTTCTAATGTCTGAACGTATAGAAGTTGTCACAGACGCTCCATATCCATCTATACCGTGCAATGACATAACATACAGATAATTTAAGAAAAGAGCATCGTCAAAAAGACGTGGAGCATCAGTATTCACATCCTGCTCATTAAATCCTTGAGGAAGCGGAAAATTTTCCTGTTTGAAAAACTCCTTAATCCGTTGCACATGACGTTCTGATAACTCTATTGCAAACTGAAATAGTGATCGGATATCCTCGTCTTCAATTTTCGCAAGTGCATACCTAGAGAAACAAATGGCCGCCATATCATTCATATATTGAGTCCAAAGATTAGCTATTTCCGGAGCTGTTAATCTGGTACGATGTTGTGTTTTCAAGTGTACCCCTCCAATATAAGGAACCATTTATGGAGAATGTTTGTCCGCCAATTTCCTATATTCTTGATGAATCAATTTCTAAAATTTATTTTATATATCGTCCAGTGGTGTGCTTAAATTTACCAGCCATCTTATTAATTTTCGGGTCGGCATCGATCACCATTTGGCCTGAACTTTCATTGACTTTCACTTACCATTTATTAATCGTTCAGATGATTTTACCATTCCCAATAATTACATAATTATGCAAAGCTAATAAAACGTGCTTTATTAATTGTTATTGCACCAATCCGCGCTATAGTTCAGCAACTAAAAAGAAGCAACAGAGGCCTCGTTCATATCAGCGGAACAAAAGCTGAACTGCCGGACGCAACCCGACTAAAGTGTGATTCCTTACTTGCTATAATTAAATCCTTCGGGTCTTTCCCGTGGGGTAAAATTAATAATGAAATAACCGATGATTAGCACTAGAATGACCACCGCATAAATTAACGTATCCATAGGACTATTATGATCTACAATAATCAACCTTACCATCGCGGTGATGGCAATATAAATAAAATACCGTAGAGGAAAATGGTAATTATCTTTAAAATACTTTACGATCATAGAAATGAATTCAAAATAAAGAAAAAAAACCAAAATCTCCTCAAGAAATTCATGAAACTCAATTTTCCTTTTTAAGAACAATTCCCATCCGAAATGAAACAGTTCACTTGCAAGCAAAAATGCTAATATTAGAGCGAGAAATATTAAAGACAAGTTTAACATGATCTGCAGAATCCATGAAATGGAAAATTCAAATGGAATACTTCTCATTTTAGACAACGTTTTGAGTGATCTTTGCATGATCTAACCTTCCTTTTACCCCATGTTATCGATCCGCACGTTAAAAAGTTTGTATCACACTTTAATAATTATTACATCTTCTCTCTCCTTTTCCCTCTCAATTTTCAGTATGTAATACCCTTGACGATTTAGTACAATAGCAAAAATTTCGCCTGTACTAGTCAACCCCTCTTGGCATGTGGCATGCCAGTTATGTGACAAGATGATTATATTTTATTTCGTTCTAATTTTCAATATATTAATATTAATTATATAATCCTCGATAAAACTTCTAGTGTTATCAAAAAATTGCTGAAGATCATTTATATAGAAAATGACCGTCAAATCCACTATGGTTTTTACAAGGATGCCTATCACAATCAAAACAAGGAATGACTTAATGTAAGTCCAACTGTTTAATTTGGTGATACCAAGATAAACAAAGAACGGTAAACCAATAAAAGATAAGTATACTTTTCAAATGATTGGTTTATATCATCGTTACTCAACATTTCTGCCCAATGCTTCAATAAAAAGAGGACTGCTGCAGCAGCCCTCGATGCGTAACAATCGAATTATTTATTTTATTTCAATAACAAATGCATAGTCAGCATTGTAATTGTTTAACAGGATTCTTATCCCCTAATATCCGTACAGCATAGAATGGGGACCAAATTCTATAAATGATCTTATTCCACTGAGTATTCACCCTATCAACCCTTCCTGTGAATAAGAAAGCCGATACCATCGGACTTTGATGATATCGGCGTTTGTTGTTTAATCTTTCACTCGAAGTAATCTCAATCCGTTCAATGTAACGATCAGTGTAGCTCCCATATCCGCAAATATCGCCATCCACAGAGTCAACCAACCAGGAATAATGAGTAAAAGCGCAACAACTTTGATCGCTAATGAGAAGGTAATGTTTTGTTTAATAATTTGTAGAGCTTTTCGGCTCAATCGGATCGTAAACGGAAGTTTTCTTAAATCATCTGCCATTAAAGCAATATCAGCGGTTTCCAGAGCGGTATCTGTTCCGGCTCCACCCATTGCAATGCCGACCGTCGATGCCGCTAATGCAGGAGCGTCATTCACACCGTCACCGACCATCGCAACACCGCTTCCATCACTTCTGAGCTTTTTAATAAATTCCAACTTATCTTGTGGCAAAAGCTCCGCTTGAACCTCACCAACTCCTACCTGTTGACCTATGGCTTGGGCGGTCGCTTGATTGTCCCCTGTCAACATGATGGTTTTATTAATGCCTAATTCGTGAAGTTTTTGAATCACTTCGTTACTGTTTTCACGTACCTCATCAGCTACAGCGATTAAGGAAATCACTTCTTGTTCAGTTCCTAAAACCATCACCGTTTTTCCTTGTTTCTGAAGAGTCTCGATTTGATTTCTTGTATCTTGTTCTATCCCATTAACTAAAAGTTCTTCAAACAACCCTGGGCTTCCAACATAGTAAAGAACATCATTCACTTTCGCTTTGATTCCTTTTCCGGTAATAGACGAGAATTCATCCACCTGTATCGCATTAAAATCAATACCCTGATTTTCCGCCTTGCGTAAGATGGCTGATGCTAGGGGATGCTGTGAGCCTTTTTCCAAGGCAGCAGCTATTCCTAATAAAACTTTCTCATCTTTGCCACCGACATTCACGAAGTCTGTTACTTCCGGAATTCCTCTGGTCAATGTACCCGTTTTATCGAAGGCAATGACCTTCAATGCGCCAGCTTCTTCAAGGTGAACCCCACCTTTGATGAGAACCCCATTCTTAGCTGCATTTCCGATCGCCGTGACGATCGACACAGGCGTTGAAATAACTAGGGCGCAAGGGCATCCAACCACGAGAACGGATAACCCTCTATAAATCCAATCCGTCCAATCCGCACTCATTAGGAGAGGAGGCACAACGGATATTAACAAAGCAATGAGCATGATCACTGGGGTATAATACTTAGCAAAACGGTCTACGAAAGCTTGAGATGGTGCACGCTCTGCTTGGGCTTCTTCGACCAAATGGATGATTTTGGCTATCGTTGTATCTTCCACTTGTTTGGTCACTTTAACTTCGAGCAATCCTTCTTCATTTAATGTGCCGGCAAAGACTTCATCCCCCATCCCTTTAGCAACTGGAACAGATTCACCCGTAATGGCAGCTTGGTTTAGGGTAGATGCTCCTTTTACAACTTCTCCATCCATCGCAAGTTTTTGACCCGGTTTCACAATCATGACGTCGCCAAGCTGGATTTCATCCACCGGAACTATCATTTCTTCAGTTCCACGGCGAATCAGGGCTTCTTTGGGGGCAATATCCATGAGCGAGCGAATGGATTGTCTAGCCTTATCCATGGAGTAGGTTTCCAGCGCTTCACTGATGGCGAAGAGGATTACAACCGTGGCACCCTCTCCCCATTCTCCAATGGCAGCAGCTCCTAGAATAGCTACCGTCATAAGGGTTTTCATGTCAAATTGCAATCGGAACAGGTTCACTAACCCGGTTTTAAATAGTCTGAACCCACCAATAAGGATGGATGCGACATAAAGCAAAATGGATGATAGGCTTTCTTCTCCGTAATTTTCCCCAGCCAGCCATCCAGCAAATAAAAATAAGGCTGAAATTAAAACATTTATATTCTCCTTTTGTCGCCAAAATGGAACTTGAACCTGTGGTTCTTTCGCATTTTCTGGTGTAATTTTTAAATTTTCAAAAGCCCCTGCTTTCTCTAATTCCTCTATGGTTGCCTCTCCAAAGACGGTTACTTTCGATGCACCGAAATTGACTTTAGCATCCTGTACACTTGAAATTTCTTTGATGTTCTTCTCGAACCGAGAAGCACAACCCGCTCAGGTGAATCCTTGAACACGGTAAGTCGTTTTATTTTGAGATTGTGCCTGTTCCATTGGTCGATAACACCTCCTTGTGGTGAAGAAAGGCTAATTGAATGAGTTGTTTCACATGCTCATCATCGAGAGAATAAAATACCAATTTGCCTTCTTTTCGGTATTTAGCCAATCCCATATTTCGAAGTAACCGAAGGTGATGGGATGCTGTTGCCATGGTACTTCCCACAATATTAGCTACGTCACATACACAAAGCTCATCTTCTTGAGATAACGCATAGGCTACTTTAACTCGTGTATCATCTGCTAACGCCTTAAATATTTTGGCGACGGAAAGGGTATCCTGTTGGCTTAGACCTTCCTTGAGTCGATTAACTTTATCCTCATCGTAGCAAAATATCTCGCAGCAATCTTGTTCGTTATTATTAGTCATTCAATCACCTCTCACTCAAATATCCGTTTGATTATATATTATTCCTTGTTACGAATACGGTCAAATGATTATTTGATTATTTTGCCCAATTTAACGAAATCACCATCCAAGAAGGATGGCTTTAAACAAATAGCCTTATGATGAATAATCCCAGACTAAGCCTCTCAACATTGCGCACAGGTCTGTTTACATTATGCTAGAGAATGCTTAGAATTCATCACTACTCATTAAAATAGTGCTTCAAAAAATGGAAAGGGCTTCAACCCATCCTTTACTTTGATGGCGAAGCCCTTTGCATTTGACTACTTTCTATTAAACTTTTGACCTTCCGCGGAATACGTAAAGCTTTGATCCCGATAGTTAAACCGTAATTTTGGTTACACCAAACGGTTAAAACAGCAGCACAAATTTATGAAAATACTTCACAATTCATGACGAAGTTCTATAAAGTCCAATAAAGAATAGTATCATTGATCCCAAGGAGGATGAGGAGCACCCCAGCCAGGATTTGTATCCACTTTCCAATCTTCTTCGAATTCTTTGCCAAACTTTTATCCCATCCCAATCCATAGGCAAGCCCCAAAAAGAAGAGAACCGGCATGAATGTTCCGATCGAGAATACAAAAGGTAAAGAAAATCCGTATCCTGTGGTATTTATAACTAATGGCATCAATAATCCAAAAAAGAGTAAAAACATGGTCGGACAAAAGGCTAAAGACAATAAGGAGCCTAACAAGAACCAGCGTTTATTTCCCTTCATATTTTCAATGAATCTTTCGTATTTCAAAAACCTTTCCGTGAAAATCCCTTTAAACTTGTACAATCCAACGAAATAAAGTCCGGATATTAAAAATAAGGGACCCATAATCTTTCGGGTTATCTGGAAAATGGGTATGGTCGTTTCCTCCAATTCTTTTCCAATCCAGATGACAAAGAATCCTAACAAAAAATAAACCAACGTTTTACCGAGAAAAAAGCTCATGATTTGCCCGTACCACCTCTCCCCTTTCCCCATTCGATTTAAGGTGTATGAAAGGGTCCCTAAATTGGCGGAAATTTGGCACGGGGCTAAGGCTCCAACAATCCCCAATAATAACGCACCGATCAGAGGCATTTGATTATTGGTATAATACATATTCGTGAAGGGTTGGCTTAAATAAGATAGGATTTGGCTAATTTGAAAATACCACTCCATACCTTCTCCCTCCTCTCCTTTTGATTTTCATCAATCACTCATTTCACCGGGAACTTCTAATCGGAAGGGGAATCTGACTTTTTCTCCATCTTTCTTTACAGCAATCACGTCCATAAAAATGGTTCCTGCACCATGCAATAAATTTCCCGTTAGCCTATACTGACCTTCACCGATCGAAAAGGCACGGCGTTCAATCTTCCAAATCGGCGCCATGGAAAGTTGAGTGTAGACTTCTTTCAATTCCGACTGGTTTTCAAATTGAACCAGGATGTCATTCGCGCCTATCTCAAAGGGGGTAATCTTCACATGAGCCGTGATCCCGCCACGAGTCATTTTGTTAGGATAAACACCTTGCTCCGCCGCACTAGGAGACAAATCTACCAGGATAGCGGCAGCCACTAAAATAAATGAGCCAAACAGTAATTCAATCCTGATCCTTTGGAAAAACGGATTCAACATTTCAGGCGACCATTGTTTCAAAGAATTTCGTTGAAAGTACGCCATGGCAATGATCCCGGTGAGTAATACTACCTTCATCGAAATCATTTTCCCCCATCGGCTTTCCATAAAACTTTCAAAGGAAAACGTCGGAATGTAGGTAAACATCATCCATATCCCCGTTAGAATCATTGCCAATACGCTCCCTAACGCCCATTTCGAATACACGCGTCCGGTTTCCCTCAGCCATTCCACTCGTCCTTCCTTTGGTTTCATTACCCAAAGGGCAACTAGGCCGCCCATCCAAATGGATACAGCAAACAAGTGAATCGCATCGACCGCGATCCCGCGACCCCCTCCATAAAGCGGGGATACCGAATGTCCGGATAAGGCTAACATGAACAGAGATAATCCAAAGAAAAATAACTTCCACCTGCCTTTGGCAATGGTGTAGCCGATCGTCCATAAAATGAATTGGATCAACGGAATCCAAATGCTTCGGGATGAAAGGAATTCTCTAAGCGATACCTCCGAGAGTTTCATCCATAGATTGCTGAATAGGATGAAAAATCCAGCAAGCCCCATCCCGTACAGCCACAGCGAAACTTTGCTCCATCTGAGAGAATCGCCGTTTTCTTTTGTGATGACGGATCGGAACCATTCCCCACCAAATAAAAGAAGAAGACTAATGAATAGGAGCCAGTTTGCCAATTGCCCCATCCCGATCCCTTCAAAGAAGTGTGTCGTAGACACCCCTCCTTCTGGTGCATAAGAAGTTACTTCCTCCACCGCAAAATAAAACAGACCATTTTTACTCCTGTTTCCGATCGATGCATACCAACTTGCGGTATAGGTACCTTTGGGTAAGTCGTCGTTCACGGCTACTGTATAATGTTTGGGATCTTCGGGATCCACTTTAGGATCATCTGTCAGGATGACTCCACCTTTATCGTTAAAAAGACCAAAAACCTCCAATTGAGCTGGCTGAGTAAACCATAATTCCATTTGTTTCGGACTGGTTTTGACAAGGGTTCCGTCACCTGGAATCGCTTGGTCCAGCTTCAATTGCTCAAGCCTTTCCTCTCCCGTAAGCTTAGGCTCTGCGACCTCAAACTGATAGTTCTCCCGAATGGGATGTCCGTCAATTCCTAAGACTTCGATAAGAACTTGATAGGATCCAGACGGGACATCTTCCTTCAGAAAAAGGGATACATGTCGAGGATCTTTGGGGTCAACAACTGCCTTCCCTTTTTGAACCTCCACACCCGTTTCGTGTTTGACAATGATAGATTCCTGGTAGAGTTCAACCGCATCCTTGAACCACAGCTCTATGACCGAAGGAGGCGTTTCTAATTCTTGTCCACCTTGAGGTGAAACTTTGATAAGGGGAGAATGAGCAAATACTGCAGAAAAAGGATATAGTCCGATAAGCAAAGCCATCATCAACCATAAAATCACTCTTTGTTTTACAATCATATCAACACTTCCCGAATAAATTCTGTACCATTAGCTATTCAATGGAAAAGCTACCCCCTAAAGGGAAGTAGCTTCTGCATTGATCTTTTGATTTGAATGGTCCTCTTCTTTGTAGGAATCTATAAAGTTATGGCACGCCTTGACCATCCTTGTCCTTCCGGTGGATTCATAGCATCCATCATTTTACCCATGTTTTTCGTCATCCATCATTTGCATCATATACCCATACCGCTTGCCTCGCAACCGACACCATCGTTGCAGCTAAAATGGATAAGATTAAAATTTTCTTTATTTGAGCATGACCTTAATGTTCGTGGTCATGTCCATCCCCTTCATTCGATTCCCCTTCGCCTTGATCCGCAATCTTTTCCCATGTGTTTCCCTGATCCTGGCTTAAAAATACATTTTTATTATAGGTGGCAAACACCATTTCTTTTTCATTCTTAGGGTTCTCGGCGAAATAAGCGACCGCATCCTTTTCTAAAGGTGGAATATTAAATTCTTTTATTTGGTTCAAGCTACCGTCCAACTGAAGCAAAAGCGCCTGCCCGTTATATCCGCCAACATATAAATCGCCTTTCAGGTTATATTGTAGGGCTGTTACCTGATTGGACCCTATTTTTTCAAAGTTTTGTCCATAATCTTTTGATATAAATAAACCTTTTTCAGAACCTAAAGCGACAATGGATTCTTCGGTAGGATGAACAGCGAGCACAAAGTGCTCTCCCTCCACACCATTCATGTCACTTTTGTTCCAGGTTTTGGATTCATCCTGGGTGTAATATAATCCAGGAGCCTTCATTTCGGAATTGGGTTCATGGTTCATCACATAAATTGCATGTGTCTTGTAGCCCACCGCCATCTCGTGAAAATCCACTTCTCCATGAAGGTCCAATATTTCAAGGTTTATCCCTTGATCTGAGCTTTTTACAATTCCAAACGGGTTCTTCAAATCAGATCCCGGTTCCGGATGTCCGCTGCTATAAAAGCCGTTATCTACTGAGGAAAATCCCATATAATCATGTTTGGGCCCTTCAGGAACGTGCCAATGACCATCGGAATAGATTCGGAGACCATCGTGGGCAGGAATAATGATTTGCTCTCCGTCACCTGAATAACCCAATCCATGCACATGAGTTAGTTCGACCGAATCCTGGCTGGATTCCGGTTTAGCTTCCGCATTCGGCAACCCTTCCTTTTCACTTGCTGCGCAACTCGATAATACAATACTGATCGAACCAAGGACTGATAAAATAACATTTCGTTTAAACACTTTCATTCTCCCTTCGTTAAACAAACACTAAAAGTTATCCCCTGTCTAATACTTTCCGTTTCTGTTGATACTCGTCATCGGTAATTTCACCCTTTGCGTAACGCTCCTTTAATATCATCAATGGTTGATCTTCGACCTTATTTTTTCGAATTAGCCTGCGAACAACCAAATAAACCGTAATTCCTAACAACCTGAGTCCGCTTCGATTACATCCCAACCTTGCTTCACAAGAAAAGGTTTGATTAAAGATCGCATATTGGGTTCATCATCAACAACCATGATATTGACTTTTCTTTCAGTCATTGAATTCTCCTCAGCTATCGAATTTATTCAACGTCATTATACCCATTAAATTTGATGAAAATATGAAGATATAAAAAACTTAGTCACGATATTACCAAGGCTGAGGCTCGATTAGCCTTATGAAGTCTCGATTCCCGTCCCTCGCAACTTAAATAAAAAGATGCCATTCATGGAAGAATGACATCTCCGTTTTGCTTACTGATCGATTTTTTTATCTATCCTTGGAACACATCCATGGCCGCATCCACCCAACACTCATCTGCTTTACAAATCCAGAGCTTTCACTCATAGCCTTCCTATCCATGCAAGCTTCCCTCCAACCGGGGGGGAGGATGATATGGACCGATCGCGATTTGGATCAGACTGGTTTTTCCTTGTGGAACTATTTTGTAGATCTCATCACACAACCTTACATCAAATCCAAGGAGCGGGTGCCCCCCCATCCCAAGGGAGGACGATGCCAGAAGTAGACGTTGCACAAGCATGCCCGCTTCCATCTGTTGGATACGATATCCTCTGTACCCCAGTGCCGTTTTGAGGTGATGCCGGTATCCTATCACATGCAGACAAAGAGGAATCTGGAATATATTTATATCTTGTATAGGCATTCCCTGCTGCAGCCAGAGCCGATAATCTCCGAGACGCCTCTCCCGCAAGGCATGAGCAGTACTGTCATAGTGGTAAGCACCATCCGGAACCCCTTCCACACCATACAAGCAGCCATAAAGCGAGACGCGTGGCTCGGGATTTTTTTGGGCTCCATCCAAATCATTTCGATACGAGAAGGAAGCCATCGCCCCTTGCAACAAGGTAGAGAGTTGCCGTTGACTTATCTTGCCCAAAATGAAGTCCATCCCCGGCGAATACCGCTTTCTGCAGACCGACACCAGTTCATACGATATTCGGTTCACGTGGGGCAGAGTCACCGTCTGTCCCTCACAGTTAACGATCTTTTCCCCCTCAAGCCGTCGAAACGATCTCGTTGATTCCAGCAGGGACGCCTCATTCATCTTGATCAGCATCGGATACTCCAAGACTCTCTGCGACCGGACATAGTGATGATGCTGAACCGCTGTCAACTTCCTGCTCAATTCGGTGGCAGAGACAGTCTCGTCTCTGGCATTCCCGGTAGCAAACCAAGTGACCTCAGGCTCCATCGATAATGGAATAACTGCATACACGCTTTCCTCCTGTTCGGACAGCCCGAGCAGATGGTTAACGGCCCGATCAAGAAATTGGAAGTACACCCCCGTTGCGAAGCCAAACCGTTTGGCTACTTCCAGTAACTGCCCGATCAGCACGCCAGCATCCAGCCCCTGCAAACGGTAGGCAAAGTTATTGTATTTAAAGAAGTTCTTCCAAAACATGGTCGACACAAAAACAGTACCAAAACAAGCTGACACCTCACAGCGATGCCCGAGAGCCTGAGTTAGATAGGAATCGAAATTGCCTTCACGTATCAATACCATTCGGTGATGTGCCACATCATAATGGTATACCCCGGTAGGCAACTCCACTATTTTTAGATACACGTATAATTCGTTTGGATACAACGCCCCACCGGAGGGTACAAACCGCCGGGATAACTGCATCAGGCCCACCTTTTCTTCTGTGGAATCCATGGAATAGGCGGACTGGCAGAATTGAGTGAGCCCAAATACGAACCAAAGAAAATGACCAATTTCACGAAGGTCTGGCTTCACGGGCGCTTCTCGTTCTTCGATCGTCAGCGGCGGTTCTGGAGAGAGCGGAAACACAGGCAAGCCGCGGTAAAGCTTATACGCAAGTGGAGCGTCATCCCAATCCACCTCCCAGTCCAGCGGTCTGATCTTGTCAATATCAAAATGCAGATTGTGGATAAATGTCTCCAGATTCATCCTTCTCCCTCCTTGGACGGTTATGGAAACGGATGTGGATGTGGATTGAGCTGTTCAAGCGTCAGTGGCTGTTTCACATACCCGAGTTCCATGGGTATCCTCAAGACCCTCTCCAGTCCTGTCAGGCGAGTAAAGTGATGTCCGAACGTCATCGGCAACATCCCAGGAATCAGCACTTTCACGCAATGCAGTCCATTTCGACTGATTTCCGGTCTCGTCTGGTTCACCACAATTACATCGAGGTTCAATCGGCGAAACACCTGGAGAATATCCTTCAGATCATCGGTCAGATCCGCATGCCTTGCCTTCCGCTTGAACTCCTCGTCAAAGGTCCGCAATGGACGATTTTCATCCAGCATAAATTGCATGCGCTCCTGCGCTTGCGGCAAACTATACAGCATGGAATGATCCTCCATCTGATGCACTAGGAACGGATCGTGCAGCATTCGCTCAACTTTCCCTCGGTTTGCCTCAAATTTTTTATCAAGCATCAGCATCGTGCCGGCCAACTCATGAATCGCGCTTTTCACCGCCCGTATGGGATCCAGATGAGATCCGGCCGCACAGATGAGATTCACTCCCTTTTGTTTCTTGTTTTTCGCTACCACCCAAACGCTTGGAATCCCATTCTCCATCGTAGTGTTAAACAAATACAGATCATATCCCGCTACCGACTGCAAACGATGAACCATCAACCGCAATTCCGGGTCGTTAGCGGAATAGAGGTCAACTCGCGGGACAGGTAATTGCGCATACCAAGTCATCAGAAATGAATCACGTTCTACTACTTCTAAAATGCCATAAAAAATAGCCTCCTCCAAACTTCCCCCTAATGCGCATCCGTTGGAAGTTTCAAAGACAAAGCCATCCCCGCAACCCGAATTGTAATAGGCAAGCCACTGCGGTATTAAAATGGGTCGCTCTTGCAAAAATGAATAACCCCATACCCAATTCATGGAACAGTCAGGCTCAAACGGTTTAAACGGAAAACCAGGCTGAGCATACTGTTCCCTCGCGTGCAATCCTACCTTGACTGGATGGAGAGCTTGATCTGACAGATTGCGAAAACTGTCGTGGATCACCTCCTGATTGCTACGGGGTGCAAGACCGCAGTAACGCTCCAAGCCCTCCAAAATAGCCGCTAACTCACTTTCTGCATAGGAATGAGTCCGACCACCTGTTCCTACATTTTCTGTGAATAACGGCAGATTCACACTCGCATCGGCAAACGGAGATAAGAGATCAAGCCTTTTCCCATTTAAAAGGCCAGTCCGATAGTCCAGATAATCTCTGACTAGAACTTCCTTCAGCTCATCGATCGAACAGCAGCGGAAACTGTCGGCGTTGATCTTCGGACTTGGTTGAAGCGAAATTCGGGCCTCAATAAGAGAATCATCAGGCCATTGACCACAAACGGAACACAGTGGGTCGGGCAGAAAGAAGTGATGTGAGCTCTTCAGCGTTTTCAGGTTAATCAAAAATATCCGTCCTTCCAAGTGGGCCGGTCTGCGTTGCAACACCCTCCGTGTCTCCGCCACAATCAGATGAGCCATCTGCAAAAGGCCAGTGCGCGATGCCCAGGCGTCACGCGTGATTCCTCCGTTAGTCGCCAGCCCCTGTTGAAGTTCCCGCATCTCCGTGCGGTCCGGTCCCGCCATGAGGTGTCGCAAGTCCGCACACTGGGAGCATCCCGGCGTTCCCTGGCGGACCAGTGGCCCGATCACGCCTGCGCCAAACGAAACGAAGCCGCGAAGCCAAGGGATGCCAGTTGATTGCATCACCTCTTCCGCCTCGTGATGAACGGAGGGATGCCATGCATCGTGTAACACCAGAGCTAAATCCGTTGTTTCCGGTACTCCTCCCCTTAAATCGGGATGACAAATGACCTGGTACTGGGCGGAAAGTTCCCCGTGCACAAAGTCCGCCAACAATCCCTCTCCGATGACCACCACGATAGCGCTCACTGGGATTCCTCCTCTCGCGACAACACGCCAAACACTCTTGCCAGTTCCTCTTTCCCAAACAGTTCCAGCGCCAGTTCGCAGACCAACAGCCGCATGTGGTTTCGTTTTAAGACCTGCAAGGCGGATTGCAAGATCTCCGATTGTGTCGTCTCTTCACTCGCTGGAATGACAAGACTTTGCGGCCTCTTTTCTTCCAGAAGAACAGACGAAGCCTCCAACGATTGTGTCGTGAGGCACGCCGCTTTGTTTTGTGCCATTGAGAGTGCATGTTGCAACGCCCTTCGTACCGCCATTGTCACATTGAATCCTACACTGCCATACCAGCGGTCGCCCGTACCGACCCACACCACAGGGAGTCCGCACACTTCCTCACCCAAGCCGAGCTTCGGAACTCCTTGCATCGTGGTTAATGCCTTCAAATAAAACAGACAGCGTTCGTCTTCTACCTCACTCAACTGCACCCGAAAAACAGAAGGCTTTTGCTTCACCTGCATCCTGCGCAGCTTCTCGGTCAAACACTTTTGTAGACTACGGGATATCCCTTCAACAACCGTTTCTCCCACTCCGACGCAGATAAATTCCTGCGGGTCCACCATCCTCATCCATGCTTTTGGATAGGTGGGAAGGTTAGCAACGAGCAGACTAACCATTCGTGACACATAAGCTTCCATTCCGGTCAGCCCGGCTTCTCGTCGCGCTTCCTCATGCGTCAGACCTGTGCAGATCATATCCGGCAAAAGCTCTGCCGGTCCTTCCGACAGCGGGTCGGCTACCTGAATACGGCATTGAGCCAAAGGAAGCTGTTTCAAATCGCCCTCCTCCCAAGTATGGAAAATCCCTGATTCCGCCGATGTCAATAAGCTGAAGAAAGGAAGCAATCCGATCGGCTCCCTTCTGCCCGAACCTTGTTCGATCAACAGATCGAGATCTTGAACCCATTCTGCTTTCGCACGTCGGGTCACGAGAGGATGAGGTAGAAACGAGTGCCAGTTCCCTTCTAGCGTTTCAAGATCCAGCAGGAAAAATTGATGATTCGGTTCCGATTTTGTCACACCAGTAACCGTTTTTAGCAATTCAAACACGATTACATTCGCCAATATCGCTCCAGCTGTGGGAGAAAAGATGTGCAACTTCGGATCCTTGCAAATGGCGGATCGGTGTATACGGCGCCACGCCGACTCCCAGCATCCTTCAGCATCCGGGTGCACCAACGGACCCGCTAGACCCGCCTGCTGCAAAACAATGGCTGGGAGTAACTCCTTCTTCACCTCCCTGCAAACCGCGTGAAGAGTCCGCCACTCCATGAAATCAACCTCTTGTGACACATACATAATCCAGTCAAATGGTTGAATAACCTCCCGCCAAGGACGGATGCCCTCCTTCTGCCAGGTGACCTCCTCCAGCGCCACCTCGGCATCCGCTTTACGAGCATGCGCCTCTATTTCCTCTATACGCTGCCGATTCGTTGGTACTGAGTCCGTAATCAACATATGAAACTTGGGCAATCCTGATTCTAGCAATGCCGAAACCAGCGAAACAAAAAATGGGCCAGATCCGACAGCTAAAACTTTGGCCTGGCGATAGGACTGAAAACGGTACCCTCCATCACCGATTAAATTTTCCAATAATTGAATCTGAGAAGCGTACTTTTGGAGTACCTCATCTGGCATTTGATGCGGACGGTCTTGGCTTACATCACGAACGAAGCCGTTTTTGTACAACATTTCTGCGATTTTATACACCTGGTCCCGGTGTCGATCCGGCAATCGGTCTGTTAAGTCCCCCAACGTGCGCTCCCCATTGAACAGCGGTAACAGTTTTTCAATCCACTGATCGATCGCCCTGCCTTCTATACGGAACGAACATAAGTTGTTTCGCAAGTACACACCGCCGTTTGGATCAGGGATAAAAAAAGTGTCCCTTTTCACTTTTAGACGCATTGAAGGGTTCAAATTCATGCCGTTCCTCCTCGTATGGGCAATTCTCAAATCTGCGCCATATATTTACCATTATCCTATGTACTTCCTATTTGTCCTATTTCATCATGGTGTAAAGAAGAACCCCTGCAAAGCAAATACTTGTTTATGCAGGGGCCGCTGCTCCTCCTAAGTAAACCACAGTTTCTGTTACAGCTATTTATTATTACCTGAACTCTTATGGCAATGATGGCAATGATGACAATGGGCATGACAATGATGACAATGGGCATGGCAATGATACTGGGCATGGCAATGATGACAATGGGCATGGCAATGATACTGAGCATGACAGTGATGGCAATGATGACAATGCCAACCACTATAAACGGACTGGCGACCTTGATTTTCCCAAGTCGTTAAATTACTTTCCCTAAACTCGTCAACGCTTAACTGTTCGAGTTCTTTTTTAAACTTATCCATAGATTTACATTCCCCCTTTAGGTCTTGTCGTTTTAACCTATGCAAAAAGGAGTAAACGGGGGCTTTTACCACGAAATATAGGCTTTTACCTTTTAACTATCTTTAAATCGTTTGCCAAGTACAGTGAAAAAGTTGCCACCCTCAATCTCGCTTCATGGCTTGAAATTACTTTTGTACTAATGCATTAGAGAAAGGACATAATGTTCATGAAATCGCTGTGATTGCAGGACACAGCAACCTTCACACCACGTTTCTTTTTCTCATTTAAGGCATGATTTTCCCATCGTTTTTGGGTCTGTTCTTCGGTGAGCCGATAGATAATAGCTCGAGTAGCTAGCTTTTAATATATCCTATTGTAACGGCAAGTTTTTTCAGCCGCAGTCTTCTAACGCTTTCAAAACCCGATCTGGACGAACGGATAATGGGTTTCGCATACTTGCCTTGCTGATCATCCCTTCGGAAACAAAATCTTTTAAATGATCGGATACGGTTTCACGAATGGTGCCGGCCATGCTGGCTAATTCCTGATGGGTGAGTTTGATCTCTAACTGAACCCAGCTTTGGCCTGATTCCTGTTTAGCATGAATCGACTGTTGCTTCCCAAACTTCTGACAAACATTATAAAGTAAATAAAGGAGTCTTTTTCTTACGCTTCCATATGCCATCAGTTCAAGCATTTCCTCGACTTCTTTTAAACGCAAGGCAACAAGCTCAATAAATTTCAGTCCTAGTTCCGGATGTGCGGTAATGATTGATTCAAATTGGAATTTGTTTATCGTACAAATGTACGAGTCCTCTAGCGTTTCCGCAAACATATTTACTGAACCTGTTGTAAAGGATCCTATTTCACCGAAAATGTGTCCCTCCCCTAATATGTCAACCGTTAACTCTTTCCCTCCTTTAGATATCCTGAATAAACGAACCATTCCCGACTTCACAAGAAACAAGCACTTCTGAGGCGTATGCGGCGATGAAACTATAGTTTTCCTTTTGATGATGTTAACCGGGGGGCCTGCTTGTCCTTCTTATGCTTGGCGCGATCCACGCACACCTTTTCAGAGCGAAACATAAACCGTTTATGGCGATCAATGCAATAGTGATGTTAGTATTGTCAGCTTTTCTCGTTGTTGTACATCTTTAAACTTGAACTGAATATCCCAAAGGATACACGAGCAATCTAATAAGATGATAACTCTTCATAAGGAATGTACAGATAGGAGATTTTGCAACCATCATACCGAAAACTGGAGGATTTCATGATGAATCCCATTGAAAACGTAAAAAGTCGTATAGAACAATTTTCACAACAACACCAATCAGACAATATAGAAGAGCTTTCGGATCTACTTGGTCATTTAAAAGTGGACGAGGGAAATGAGGAACAGGTGAAAAAACGAATTGCCGATGCGGAATCTCTGATTCAGGAAGCCATCTTGAATTTCTCATCTATTCAAGGTCACGTAGAGACGATTCGTTTCCTTGAAGAGTTAGAAATGGAACTAATGGAGCTAAGCCAAAACTTGCAAGGGAGGCGCAGTGAAGATTATCCCTCATTTGGGATGTTGGAATAGCTGCACTTCTTCTAAAGTGAACCTTGCTCCAAGGCATCCTCGGTTTTTTCATTTCATTTTCGTTGTATACTGGTCATTAAAAAATCGGCTCCCCGAGAGGAAGCCGATTTTTTCATTGCTTTACACTAAAAATACATCGATAAACTCCGTTTTCGCCAAATTTCTGATCATTTTAACGATTTTCATCACCCCGATTAAATCAATGCGATTCAACTTCGTAGCACAGTAAAATACCTAAGATAATTAACGGCGGTAAAATGAAAGTAAAGGGATGAAGAAACTTCATCGTAGGATAGGTAACAGAAATAACGGCTAGAACTAATGAAATACTGGCGGCTCCAAATAAAACTATTCTTGATTTCATGTGTTTAGCTCGCATTGGCTAGCCAATAATGATTCTTTCTTTTGGATAGTGGTATTCTGCTTTTCTTTCTTCTTTCTTGAGTAAGAACAAAAAGCTGATAATCCCGATTCTCCCCACGAGCATTTAAAAAATAATGATTAGCTTTCCTGCAGTGCTTAATTCAGGCGTAATTCCCATGGATAACCCAGTAGTGCCGAAAGCGGAGCAAACCTCGAAAACGACTTCTATTAATGAAAAGGATTCAATAACCATAAGTAAAATAATAGCTATAATAACTAAGGCAATGGCGACAAAAAAAACAACAAAAGACTTGATGATATCTTCCGGATGCAGTTCCCGCTTAAATACCTTTACCTCATTCCGACCTCTCATAAAGGCTAGAATAGAAAGGGTAATGACAATGAACGTTGTGGTTCGAATTCCCCCTCCAACACTGCAGAAATCGGTCTTGTATGTAATCATAAAAAAAGAGTATAAGTCCAAGACCAAGACTCATACTCTTTTTTTGTTATACATTCAGCTCCTAGACCTAATCTTTTACAACGAAACGCCCAGGAAACCGCGTGTGAATTGAAAATCGACGTTACCCTGTTGATACAGCCGCGGAGTATAGCTATGCTCCATGGTTTGCTTGCAGCGCTCCAGAATCTGCTCTGTCCAGGCGGTGGGGTCGCCGGTGAGTAATAGGTCCAAATCGTTCCGATAGGTTTCTTGCATAGCCGGCTCTGAAGCCACTTGCAGCATAGGCACGAATGGATGCGTCTGCATCGGCTGACGATTCACCAGCGCGATGATTAGCTCTACGCCCGTGGCTGCTAAGCCCGTGACGGTCTCCACCCAATGCTCCGTTTGGGTTTCCATGATGTGGAAACCCGTTTGGCGGGCATGCTCGCCATAAGCCAAAGACGGAGGGACATTCGTAGAGGTCAATACCTTTTCCCTGTAAGAAGGCATTGAAAGCAGCCCGCTGTTCTCAGGGACAACCACCATGCCGCCTGCGCCGACAATCATTTTTGTCAGCATGGCCAACTGTTCCCCAGCCGGGTCCGGAACGGAACCATCGCTTAAGATCCCAATGCGCAATCCTTCTAGCCCGACCGTTTCCTTCGCAGTGGGTTGAGTGGCTGCCAATTGATCAGCAAACCACGCTTCCACCTTCTGCGTCACCTTCTCAATTCCGCCGTCAAGCTGAATACTGGCAAAGCCAAGTCGGCTCGGGTCTACACCCATCTCCTCCATCTGGTGACGCATAAAGTCATTATGGGTTTTCTCACAGCCGTGTTCCAGCAATAGGCAATGCTTGACCAACGGATGGGTGATATAGCCCACCATGGTGCGAGCATACAACTGTTCGGATGGACCGGCCGAATTCCCGCATCCTTCCGTGTGAGCCAAGGCTACAAACTGGGAAAGATGCTCGGGTTGTCCAATCCCCTGCTTATTCAGCCGCTGCGCTATCTTATTCGCCACCTGCCCGGAACAAAGACTGGTGGGCAGGATTAAGCCGATGGAATCACTGGCTCGGGTGATGCGGATAGGGTTGCTTAGCGCGACTCCATCCGTTCGAACCGCGATCGGTTCCCCCGTTGGCTTGGCTGCCTGGAGCAATGTTTCCAGCCGGCTCGCATCGGTTTGCCGCCAGTTGCGCCAGATCTGCACCTGGGCATGGCCCGCCTTCTCCCCCACACTGCGCTGACCGGAGGCAATTTGCAATGTCAGTTCAAAAGTTTGCTTACCCAATTCATCCATGGACAGGCCATCTTGATACTGACCGGCGTTGATATCCATATCATTGGCTAGCAGCTCGAAGCGGCGCGTCGTGGTCACGACCTTCAGAGTCGGCACAAAAGGAAAGTTGGTGATCGAGCCGTTGCCTGTCGTGAAGAAAATCAGGTTACAGCCTGAAGCCACCTGCCCAGCCACGCTCTCGAGGTCATTACCGGGGCTATCCATAAAATAGAATCCGGATTCTTTCATAGGCGCACCATAGTCAATGGCGTAGTCCAGGCGAGTATCCGGGTCTTTCTTGCGGGCAGCGCCAATGGACTTGAGGTAAATGTTATATAGGCCGCGATATTTATTTCCGCCGGATGGGTTTCCTTCCGCGTTAGCCCCATGCCAAGCCGTGCGCTCCTTGAATTGCTCTACGAGATTTAAGAATTTGCGGGCGGTTTCAACGTCGCGCACCTTCTGCAAGACATAAGGCTCGGCGCCAATCAATTCATCGGTTTCAGCCAGATTGGCAGCGCCGCCGTAACGGATCATTTCCTTCGCCATCCAGCCCAGCAGCGGATTGGCAGAAATGCCGGAAAAGGCGTCGGAGCCGCCGCATTGCAACCCAATCTTGAGATGGCTAATGGATTCAGGGGTCCGTTCCATGGCATTGACCGTTGGCAGCCAATCTCTTACAATCGCTTCCCCTTTGGCTAGATTATCCTCAAACCCGCCTTGGATGGATAGGAACTGGTGGAACACGTCATCTAATGGATAGTTATGTTCGCGCAAGTACGCTTCTACCATTTGGTTAGTCACGGGTTCCGTCCCATAGTCTGCGATTAATACGGCACCCACGTTGGGATTCACGATAAATCCGGCCAACGTGCGCAGCAATAGGGCGAGGTTATTCGGTTGTTCAGCTCCCCCCTCGGTATGGGCCACAGGAACAATCCCGTCCACTTGGGGATAGTGCTTCAGCTCGCCCTGGAGACGAGCGGCAAGCTGCTTGACATAGCTCCCCGTGCGGGAGGAGGTGCCCAGCAAGACAATAGAGTTGCGGGTACCAACGCCGCGTGCTTCGCTGCGCCGAAAACCGAGGAAGGTGCGTGTATCCGGGTAAGCGGGCAAGGCTGGAGCCGGCTGGAAATTTTCCTCGTCAAGAACATAAGGTGGAATCTGATCCGTAAAATTGGGCGCCGACGGCAGCGCAAATTCCAGCGAACGCACACGCAGCGCTTCCAACACCCCGTTATTGATCACATAATGGCCTGGCTCAATCGGTTGCAGAGCCACACCAAAGGGTAATTCCCAAGAGAGCAGCGGTTCACCTGGAGAAATCGCCTTCACGGCAAAGCGATGGCCTTCCATGACGGTGTAATCCAAGCTCAGGTCTTGGCCCTGATAGTGAATGATCGTCCCGGCATCCAGTTGGCGCGTGGCAACGGCGACATTATCTCCGGGTAAGGGAAGTCTAGCAACTTCGTCAAAGTGGTAAGATGTGGTCATAGATTTCTAACTCCTTATTAAAGATTTATTCATGCTTCCGCTTTGATACCCCGCTAGATCCAGCGTGACATAAGTATAGCCATAGGCTTGAATCTGTGAGCTGATTTCTCCATGCCGTTCCATAAAAATCTGAATCTCTTTCGGGTTCACTTCAATTCTAGCGATTTCCCCATGCGTCCGAACACGGACCTGGCGGATTCCAAGACCTCTAAGATATTGCTCCGCTTTCTCGATCTTCGATAGTTTTTCAAGGGTGATCTTTTCGCCATAAGCAATCCGGGAAGATAAGCAGGCGAAGGACGGCTTATTCCACGTGACCAGATTCAATTCTTTGGAAAGCTCTCGGATCTCGTCCTTGTAAAGCCCCACTTCTTGCAATGGCCCTCGGATCCCCAATTCCTTGGCCGCTTTTGTCCCTGGCCTGTACTCACTGGCATCATCGGCAATAAGTCCGTAAACGATACTGTTAAACCCCTTATTTTCCAGGATGGGCAAGAGCTCTTCGAATAAATTTCTCTTGCAGAAATAACAGCGATTCTTATCATTTTCGGTGTATCCGGGAATGTTTAATTCGGATGTTTCGAGCACCTCATGAACGGCACCGAGTTCTTGGGCGATTTTCTTGGCCTCCGCTAATTCGGACGATGGATAAGTTTCAGAGTCCGCCGTAACGGCCAGGACGTTTTCTTTCCCCAGCGTGTCGATGGCCGCTTTCAATAGAAACGTGCTGTCCACCCCGCCGGAAAAGGCTACGACCACGCTTCCCATATCGGATAAAACTTCTTTTAGTTTTTCATATTTTTCGGTAATCAATGGTCAACACCTCGCTTAAGACCTCTGGCCGATACCGCTGGGTTCTCCAGCGCCTTCTTCCCCGCTTCGATGACTTCAATAATGCGGTCTACGTCGTAGATGCTCCCCTTCCAAGTGCCTCCGCTTACGGCTTGCAAGGCTGCCCACAGTCTCGTATCATCAGGCAGATCCGGGTCTGGCCTTAAGTCCGGATGGGGCTCACGGGCGGCCAGGACTTTCTCTCCCACTTCCGGTCCAAAGGTTTCATGATCGTGGCCAACAAAATTCAGGCTGGCGGTCAATTCATTGCGGTCGACGATAATCTCTACGATGTCACCCGTACGAAGCTTGCCAATCGGGCCTCCGGCAAGCGCTTCAGGTCCGATATGCCCAATGCAGGCCCCCGTGGAAACCCCGGAAAAGCGCGCATCCGTAATAAGCGAGACGTATTTTCCATACGATAAATGCTTTAATGCTGAAGTTAGCTGGTACGTTTCCTCCATCCCCGTACCTGATGGTCCGCGGCCAATGACAGCCATAATATCGCCTTTTTCGATCTCGCCTTGTTTTATCGCGCGGATCGCATCCTTCTCGGCGGTAAATACCTTCACTTTGCCTGTATTGCGGTAGACCCCGTCCTCATCCACCACGGACGGATCAATCGCGGTGGATTTGATCACCGATCCTTCGGGGGCAATATTTCCTGTAGGGAAGGACACGGTCGATGTCAAGCCTCGGCTTTTGGCTTTCTCTGGACTCATAATGACGTCTTCCGGATTCACGCCATCAGCTTCTAGCAAGTGCTTTTTGACTTCTGCTCGGCGCTCCGATGACTCCCACCAATCCAGCACCGTCCCCAGCTTCTCCCCCGTGACAGTCAAGACATTTTCTCTCAAGACGCCAAGCTTGCGAAGCTGCAGCATGACTTCCGGTACACCGCCTGCCAGAAAAGCACGAACGGTCGGGTGATGAGTAGGACCGTTGGGCAACACGCTGACGATTCTTGGAACCTCGCGATTCACTCGGCACCAGTCTTCTACCGTAGGAATTGTGCACTTTGCAGCATGGGCAATCGCCGGAATGTGAAGCAAAAGATTGGTAGAGCCTCCGAAAGCCGCGTGGAGCACCATGGCATTGTGGATCGCATCATCCGTTAAGATATCTCTTGTCTTGATCCCCGCTTCTTCCAGTTTAATCGCTGCACGAGCAGATTGGCGTGCCATTTCTATCCAGATGGGCTGTCCTGATGGAGCCAAGGCCGAATGGGGCAGGGAAAGGCCAAGCGCCTCCGCTACCACCTGGGCAGTTGCCGCAGTGCCAAGAAACTGACAGCCGCCGCCCGGCGTACCGCAAGCTCGGCAGCCCAGATCCGCGGCATCTTGCAGGGAAAGCTCCCCATTCGCATAGCGTGCGCCAATGGTCTGAACTTTTCCTGCATCTTCGCCGTTTGTCGGAGGCAGCGTCACGCCCCCGGGAACAATAATCGCAGGCAGATCATGCATGGCGGATAAGGCAAGCAGGGTGGCCGGCAGCCCTTTGTCACACGTCGCCACTCCGATCACGGCCTTTCGTGTCGGAAGCGAGCGAATCAGGCGGCGATAAACGATGGCTGCATCATTGCGATAAGGCAAGGAATCAAACATTCCTGTCGTCCCTTGGGATCGGCCATCGCACGGATCACTGACAAAGCCGGCAAACGGCACGCCTCCCTTTTCTTTTATTTCTTCTGCAGCCGCTCTCATCAGAAGTCCCACTTCCCAATGACCCGTATGATAGCCTAAGGCGATGGGGGTTCCGTCCTCGCCGCGGATGCCGCCCTGCGTACTTAAAATTAAAAACTGTTTCCCGTTCAATTCCGTTGGCTTCCATCCCATGCCCACATTTTGCGTCATGCCGAAGAGATCGCCGCTAGGTGAGTTCAATAACATGTCAGGTGTTAAGGGGAGGGAACCCGCAGGACCGGATGCATGGGTTTTGATTTGATATAAATCATCCTGTACCTCTCCCATAATATAGTGGAGGTTGTTTCTCATCTTATCGACTCCCTTGCCAGGTATGTATGTAGCGGATTTTTAGGCTGTATTTGCAGATAGTTTAAGATAACAGGAGAAAGTCCGATTTTTTTTTGGAATAGGGTCAGCAGGATTAAGCGGACATAGAATTCGCTATTCTCACGAAAAACACTAAATCAGAGCTTTAACGGACATTGAGTTTGTTATTTACTCAAAAACGGGGAAAGAGAGCAGGATTTTAACAAAATAACGGAACCTATGTCCTCTCCACTTTCTATACCTTCCGATTTTTACCCATTTAACGAATCGAATGTCCGCAATTTAACAGAGCCTTAAAAAATGACGACCTTTTGATGAAAATAAGCGGAAAATATCCGGTTATTTCTCTGAACCCTTAAAAAACATCGTGTTCTTTAAGGCGTAACCGGAAAAAGTCCGCTTATTTTTTATGTTTTTGGTCTAAATCGTTGAATAGTCGGAAAATCCCCCGTTATCATCAAACCCGAGTCAACCTACTTTTTCAACACATTGGTCAGGCGGCCCAGCTTTTCAATCTCAATCGTGACCTCATCACCATCCTTCAGCCATACGCGCTTTTCTTCCGGATACCCGACGATAACCCCTTCCGGCGTTCCGGTCAAAATAATATCTCCCGGGGATAGCGTCATATGCTGGGATATGTAGCTAATGATTTCATCGCAATGGAAAATCATATCATCCGTGTTGGACTCTTGGCGAATTTCGCCGTTGACGATCGAGCGGATTTGCAAATCATTCGGATTTCCGACTTCATCCGCAGACACTAAGTATGGACCGATCGGGCTGAATCCGTCACAGGTTTTTCCGAGCAGCCATTGGGAGCTCCTGAACTGCAGATCGCGCGCGGAGAGATCATTCGCGTTGCAATAGCCATAAACATAGCTCAGGGCATCCTCTTTTTTCACATCCTGGGCGGTCTTGCCCATCACGATGACCAGCTCCGCTTCATAATCCACTTGGGAGGATTTCTCCGGCAGCTTCACCTCCCGGCCATGGGCGGCCAGCGCATTGCTGAACTTGCTGAACAGCAAAGGCTCCTTCGGATAAGACATGCCGCACTCGTCCGCATGCTTTTTATAGTTGAGTCCGACACAAATAATCTTGGACGGTTCAGGAACGCATGGCCCATAGGAAAGTGATTCTTCCTCCAAAAATAAGGAATCCTCGGCATAAGCGCGGTCCGCCAATTTCGCCAATAGAACTTTTCCCTCATCTCCGCGGGAAATCAGCTCCGCTGTGGTCACCGGCGCATCCTTAAAGTCCGCAAACTTCGAAACCGCTGCCGCGACATCCAAAATCCCCTTGTCGGTCTTGACGCCAAGACTGAATCCTCCATCTTTCTGAAACGTAACTGTAATCATATTTACCCCTCCTCTTGATATGCTGGAGGGAACCCTCAGCCTCGGTCCCTCCGGATGAAACTCCAAACGATTATGATTTGACAAACACGGTTTTTACCGCTGTAAAGAATTCTATGGCTGCCTGTCCCTGCTCGCGGGAATGAGAGCTGGACTGCTTCATGCCTCCGAATGGAGCCTGAAGCTCCACCCCTGCGCTTTCTGCATTAATGCGGACCAGACCGGCATCCATGTCATTAATGAAGGAAAGCATGTTCCCGATATTTTGGGTAAAGATCGATGCGCTCAATCCGAACTTCACATCGTTGGCGACATGCAGAGCTTCTTCAAACGTATCCACCTTGATCAGCGCCAGGACCGGCCCGAAAATTTCTTCTTGGGCTATCGTCGAATCTACACTTACGTTTTCAAATACGGTCGGTTCAACATAGAAGCCATCGGCACATTCACCCTCTGCCACTCGGTTGCCCCCAATTAATAGAGTCGCTCCCTCTGACTTTCCTTTTTCAATATAGGAAAGAACGGTATTCAGCTGGCTTTCGCTGGCGCAAGGTCCCATCCAAGTATCCGACTTCAAGCCGTTGCCCACTTTAATTTGCTGCACTTTAGCCAGAAGCTTTTCTTTAAAGGCCTCGTAAACTTCACTCACCACGATCGCGCGGCTGGTCGCCGTGCACTTTTGGCCTGTGGACTTGAACGCTCCGTTTACCGTTTGCTCCACGGCCAGATCCAGGTCGGCATCCGCGGCTACGATGACCGGGTTTTTCCCGCCCATTTCCAGCTGATATTTCGCGCCTCGAGCCAATGCCCCTTGCCCGACAAGCTTACCCACGGTATCCGAACCGGTAAATGTAAGACCCGCAATATCCGGATGATCAATCATTCCCTGACCAATCACCGAACCGGCACCGGTTACCATGTTGAGGACTCCGGCAGGAAGGCCCGCCGCAACAAAAGCTTCCATGACCTTCGCGGCCGTCACCGCGGTTTCTTGAGCCGGTTTAAATACGACGGTGTTGCCATATACAAGGGCCGGTGCGATTTTCCAAATCGGAATCGCGACCGGGAAGTTCCAGGGGGTAATGACTCCGACAACGCCCAGCGGAACGCGGCTGGTAAACATCAGCGCTTCGCTATCTGTCGAAGGGATCACATCCCCGATTTTGCGCATGCCTTCACCCGCATAATAGCGAAGAATGGCTACCCCGCGGGCAGTTTCTCCTTTGGCTTCAGGCAAAGTTTTGCCCATTTCCCTGGTCATCGTTTCTGCGATCTCATCCAAGCGCTTTTCCAATTCATCCGCTGCTTTATGCAGATACTGTCCTCGAACCGAACCCGCGAGTTTTTTCCATTCCGCTTGAGCCTTTTTAGCCGAAGCCACGGCAAGCTCTAAATCTTCGTTGGTCGATTTTTGAACGTAACCCACGATTTCCTTTTTGTTGGCCGGGTTCACGCTAGGATCGACTTGGTTGGCTGAAGAATGAACCCATTCTCCATTTACATAGTTTTGATAGGTTTTCGTCTCGGTTTGAACTGTCATTTTCTCTGTCCACCCTTTCGTGCTTACTATATTATAAAACATCGTTTCATTCCTTGAATATTAAAAAATTTTATCGAGCGGTTAACCCCCCATCGGCTACCATGTTGCTTCCGGTAATGAAGGAGGCTTCATCGCTGGCCAGGAAGCAGGCCAGGTTGGCAATTTCCTCCGGTGTGCCCATGCGGCCGATCGGCTGGCGCTGCTGCATCTGGATTCTCGTTTTTTGCGGATCGGGCTGGTCAGCCAGGATTTTGGCTATCCATGGCGATTCAACCGTACCGGGGGCAATCGAATTAACGCGAATGCCTTGTTCTGCAAAATCCGAAGCCACCGACTTCGTCAAACCCACAATAGCTGCCTTGGAGGAGCAATACCCGGCTCGGTTCAGGACACCAACCATTCCTGCGACAGAGGAGATATTGATGATACTGCCACGGATCTCCTTTTCGAGCATATGCTTTACCGCGTACTTGCAGCCGAAAAACGTTCCTTTCGCATTCACGTTCATCATTAGATCCCAATCGGCTTCGCTTTGCTCCAATACCGTCCCCGCCTTGCCAACTCCTGCATTATTCACCATTATATCAATTCTTCCGTATTTTCCGACAACAAATTTTAGCGTATCGCGAACTTGCTCTTCCTTCGTCACATCCAGCAGGTAAAACGCCGCGGTTCCCCCTCGGGACTGAATTTCTTCAGCCACGCGGCTTCCGCCTTCCTTATCCAGGTCACATACGGCTACCGCAGCCCCTTCCCCGCTCAGCTTTTTGGCAATGGCTTCTCCTATTCCGGAGGCTGCTCCCGTCACTATCGCAATTTTTCCGGCAAGCTTCATTCCTTGCTTCCCCCCATCTTTATTGAGCAGTCACCGATTTTGCCGCTTGGCTCTTTACTGGGTTGTTCAGGACGCCAATCCCGGAAATCTCGATTTCCACGCGGTCCCCATCTTCTAGCGAGAATTCGTTTGGAGGAACGATGCAAGTTCCGGTGAGAAGAACGGTTCCGTCAAACAAATCATTGTCACGAATCAGGAAAGATACCAGTTCATCAAACTTTCTCTTCAGCTGCCCCGTACTCGCGGAACCTTTTACAGCCAGCTCTTCATTTCGATAGATTCGGCAAGTGATTTGGAAGGTATAGGGATCCTCCACCGTTTCCGCCAAGCGGATCGCGGGTCCGATGGAGCAGGAATTCTTCCACATTTTAGCTTGCGGCAAATACAAGGGGTTCTCGCCCTCGATGTCACGGCAGCTCATGTCATTTCCGATGGTGTAGCCTACAATCTTTCCGCTCGCGCTAAGGATCAATCCCAATTCAGGTTCTGGAATCTGCCATGTGGAATCGCTGCGCAGGTAGACATCCTGATTGGGTCCAACGGTACGCGCCGCAGTCGATTTAAAGAAAATTTCAGGCCGGTCGGCATCATACACCTTATCGTAGAACGTCGTGGCATCCAGCTTCCCCCCGGTTGCCTCATAATTGCGGGCATCACGGCTTTTTTCGTATGTAACGCCGGAAGCCCATACTTCGGGTGCTATAATCGGAACGACGAGGTTCAAGTCCGATACGTTTCTATCGATGGGGTTCGTCGATGCGATAATCCCTTCTACAAGGGCTAGCGGAGTGGTCCCCTGCTCTTCTGCCACGTTGACCAATTCCATAAAATCTTGCTGTGGCAAAGCATACACCTTTTCTTCATCGGTTAAAGCAGCAAGGGTAGAAACGGACTGTTCATTCACAAAACGAATAATTCTCATGGGTGTAGACCTCCAATATAATTTTATATTATAAAACAACGTTCTAATCATGCTATATGTTTAAAGGACTAGGGCCATGAAGTGACTTTGTAGGTACCCCCTAACCCTAGACCCTTTCTTCCATTACAAGCTAACCATTCCATAGCCCATTTCTGCGGACATATCTTTCGCCGCTTTCTTGAGCATGCTGACATATTCCTGAAGCTTTTCATCATTGACTCGGGAGATCAAGGTCGACATACTGATGGCAGCTGCCGGCTGACCCTTATGATCAAAGATGGGAACGGCCACGCAGCGAACTCCGGGCTCATTCTCCTCCATATCCACGGCATGCCCCGCCTTTCGAACATTGACCAGTTCATTCAAGAACTCTTGTTCCGAGCTGATCGTTCGGTCTGTATGGGATACATAGACGTAATTCTTCAGGATTCTTTGGACTTCATCCTCCCTGGAAAAAGCGACGAGCGCCTTGCCGACGGCACTGCTATGCACGGGAATTCTTCTTCCGATCCGGGAATAAAGAATGACGGCTTGAGGTCCCTCCACTTTATCGATATACACGCCTTCTTTTCCATCCAAGAGGACGAGATGCGTGGTTTGGCCGGTTTTAGTAGATAAATCCAATAGGTATTTTTTGGCAATATGGCGGATATCCAATCCCTGAAGGACAAAATTCCCTCGTTCAAACAGCTTCATCCCCAGCTTGTATTTTCCGTTTTCAGCGTTCTGATCAATATACCCGTGCACCTGAAGCGTCTTCAGCAGAGAATGAACGGTGCTCTTATGCAATCCCATGCGTTCGCTGATATCTGTAATTTTCAATTCTGTTTCATGCTCGTCAAACAAATCCAATATTTTTAAAGCACGCTCCACAGCCTGTATAATTGGCATCTTACCCACCCTTTGTTAGTAATGCGCTTACGTTGATTCTATCATAGGGAGAAAGCTGCTTCTAGTACGAAAGTACTTCTGCTCGAGGCTTTACGGCTGCTCCGCATAGCTCTTTTTCGGAACAGGTACCGCTAAGCCAGCCGCGCCTTTCTCCGAAGTTCTTAGATGAGGAGCATAGCGCTTAATCATATCCAGCCCGATTCGAGCCCGGCGAACTCGCTCTTTGCTCAAAGCAATCGATGTGTTTTCCAGATGAGTTCCCGACGGATAGATGTTAGGAGAATTGCGCAAGCCAAATTTGATATAGACCGGAGCGGCCACCCGGATAATCTCGGGAATATCATAGTGGCGAATAAAACCGCCCACATCATCGGGAGCTTCCACGTAGATGTCAATCGGAATGTCTACCGCTTGCCGTATGGCAGCGAGTCGGGATAAAGTCAGATCGGTAGGAACATTGTACGTTCCCGCACCCAGGTCTTCGATGATCTTGATGGAAACGGGATTGGCATGGGCCATCTGGACCGAAATCTTCACGACTAAATCCTCAGGAAGCTCGCCTTGCTTTTTGAATTCATTGACCAGCCATAACAGTCCCTCATCGGATACCAATACGCTGCGGATGCCTTTGTCGCAAGCCCGCTTGATATCTTCAATGGAATAAACCAATTGATCCATTCCCTGGACACGAAGGCCTTGGATTTTTCCCGCACTGGCCCACTGCATCGGGGTGATATCCCAGCTTCCCCGCGGTCCGACAAACAGGCTGACTTCCAGATTTTCGCGCTTTCCGATTTCGGCCATTTGCTCCAATTCCTCATCGGTCATGAGCATAATTCCGCTTCCCTGTGAGATGCGGTGAATATCCACCCCATATTCCTTGCAGGCTTCTACAACCGCTTCAAATGTGGCTGGCCCTTCCACGCTGGGGATTTCCACTCGGTATTGCGCGCCATCCGGAAAGGTTTTGGTTGAACTCGGCAGCTCATGGCCATCCTTGCTCGGGAAACCTAGCTTCTCGATCATACGTCTTGTTTCTTCCATTCTTGAACCCCTCCCTATTCCTCTATGGTCTGCTTCTCTGAAAGTGTTACGTCTGTCTTGTAACCCAGTTCCGCCTCTTCGTAGACCGAAATGGGCACGACTCCGTTGGCCGCATCGGTATGGGCCACCATCCGATTGCTTGCCGCCACTTGGCGCTGGCGCTTGCGGATGCGCGCCAATCTGGACCCCGCCAGCTCCTGGCGTTCTGCCACTACATGATCAAACTTGTATTCGATGGTACCAAAGCGGAAAGCCATTTCATTCAAGTATTGCACTTGACGCTCCCGCAGGTTCAGATAAAGCAAATCCCCTGTTTGCAGGTAAAGGATTCCGCCGCCCTGCACCGCCTCTGGTGTCATATGGCCGATCGCGGCTCCATAGGTGACCCCGGAATAGCGGCCGTCGCTGATTAAGGTGGCGAGTCGCTTCAGCTTATGATTGGCGTTAATGTGCTGCATCGGGGTGAACATCTCCGGCATGCCGAAGGCTAAAGGCCCTTGTCCGGAAACGACCACAGCCAGCTTCAGCGATCCGTTTTCTGCCATGTTGTCAAAAAGACTATCGTAATCCAGCTCTTTACATTCCTCATAACGGGCAGGTTCATTATTTTTGAGCACAGCTAATAGATTATCAAGGCTAAACTCTCGATTTTCCTTGATTTTTTTCAATAACTCCGGATCGAGCAATCCGCGGTTGGCCGCATCCTCATTCTCGTAGTAGAGAACAAAGGCCGCCTTCTTATCGAATTGATCCAGCTGATCGGTTGTCATGCCGCTGATCTTCACGACCGCGGTTTCGAAGAAATTGCCGGCAAGCACGTCGACTCCGCTGAATGGGCGGCGCGGCTTGGATAGGATGATCGGGTTTTCCTGCACATGGTCTGCCGAAAGGCTATCCAATCGGCTTAAGCGTTCGCGCCAGGTTTTGCCTGCGACGGTCGGAGACTCCACATCCATCGGTACGCCATTCTGGATCAGTTCATAGATGACGCTTTCCATCCCCCTGCTCTTCCCGCTGCAGCATTGCATCGCAAGAGCAAAGATATCTCTTCCCTGCGTCAGGCTGTAGTCGAACAAGTCAGGAATCGGAACTTCATGATGGATTCGATCATATTCGGCTAAGCTGAAGGTATAGCCTCCATATAGCATCGCTGCCACCACATGCATCATCAGGTTGGTGGAGCCTCCGGTCGCACTGTGGATGCGAATGGCATTGCGAATATTTGCCGCCATCACATTGGCTGCCCCATAAACCGGGTTATTGATCATGACGGTCAAGCTGTCGATCGCTTCGTTGATCTGGTGTTGTTCAGGCGGTGCAGTCAGCAGTTCCAGCGCGGGGTGAACCAAGCCCAGACCGGCCACCAGGTGGCGCGAGCTGTTTCCTGTCCCGTTAAAGGCACAGACGCCGCCTTTTCCGTCGCAGGTCGCAACCGCCAATCGCTTTTCATAATCCTTGTGCTGCTCCTTGCTGATGAGTCCGCGATGGCGTGCTCTCTCCAGCACCCCTTGAAAAGCGGTATTCGACGAGCACTGAAGAATATAGGCCATCGCGTCCCGCAAATCATAGGCGAGATCTTCATCCCCATTGCGATTCCATTTTTCAGCCAATGCTCCCAGTTCGGCATATAAGTCGGGAGGAATAGTGCCGCCCTGAAGCACATGCGCCGGTGCAAAGGTGGCAAAGAAAGGAGCTTCTCCTCTCTCCCGGCGGAGCCGGTCAAGGTGCGCTACAGCACTGACCACTCCTAAAGGCTGCTTATCGCACCCTTGAATGACAAAGGCACCATGGTAGGCATGGGATTCCACCTGATTAATGACCATTTGTGCTACAGCGTTGCGACTCTGAAGGGAATAGCTCATTCCCATGGTGTTTTGGGCCGTCCCGTCGCACATCACCGGGGTAGAAAAGAAGAAGGGAACTCCTCCATTCTGCCAAATCCGGATGGCTGCGCGGGCTGAAGTCAAGTAATCCATCACATGGGCAGGATGGTCAGCCGAACCGCCGATGATGGCAATCCGGGGGGCATTCGACTCCAGTCGGTCATAGACCGCATCAAGACTCCAGTCCGGAGCCGGTCCGTCGTAGGAAGAACCGAGAATGAGCTTCGACCGATCAAGAAATCCTGCCACGCAAATCGGCTCATTCGCTTTCCCCTGGACATTAAAATCATACGGGTTTATCGTATTCATCAATGGAAATTGCGGCATGAAATGTCCTCTCCTCTGTCTCACATTACCATTCGGCTACGGCTCCGTCCTCGTGCCTCCAAATGGGGTTTTTCCAATCGTGTCCGATCTCCGCTAGCTGCTTTACCTTTTCTTCATCGATTTCAATACCCAATCCTGGCTTATTAGGGATCTCCACAAAACCATTCACATATTTGAACACGGTCGGATCGACAAGGTAATCCAGCAAGTCATTGCCTTGATTATAATGGATGCCCAAGCTCTGCTCCTGGATGAAAGCATTATGCGTACACGCATCCATCTGCAGGCAGGAAGCTAAAGCGATGGGTCCAAGCGGACAGTGAGGAGCAACCGCTACATCAAAGGCCTCGGCCATGGCTGCAATTTTCTTTACTTCCAAAATCCCGCCAGCATGGGATAAATCCGGCTGGATGATGTCGACGTAACCGTCCATTAGGAGCTGCTTGAAGCCCCATCTAGTATATTGCCTTTCTCCTGTGGCAATCGGGGTCGTTGTGTGTTGGGCGATTTCCCGAAGAGCTTCATTGTTTTCCGGCAATACAGGCTCTTCAATGAACATGGGACGGTACGGCTCCAGCTCCTTAACAAGAATTTTGGCCATGGCTTTATGTACCCTGCCGTGAAAATCGATCCCGATTCCCACAACTTTTCCTACCGCTTCCCTCACGGCAGCGATTCTGGATACAGCCGCTTCTACCTTGGAAAACGTATCAATATAGTTCATTTCCTCTGTACCATTCATCTTGAGAGCGGTAAACCCGGCATCCGTCTTTTCTTTCGCTGCAGCCGCGACATCGTGCGGTCGATCACCGCCGATCCAGGAGTAGATGCGGATCTTATCCCTTACAGCCCCGCCAAGCATCTGATACACGGGAACATTAAAATATTTTCCTTTAATATCCCACAGCGCCTGTTCAATCCCGGATATCGCGCTCATCAGGATCGAACCCCCGCGATAGAAGCCTCCCCGGTAAAGAACCTGCCAATGATCTTCAATGTTGAGCGGATCCTTTCCTATTAAATAGTCGCGAAGTTCGTTCACACACGCTTCGACGGTGTTCGCTCTGCCTTCCACAATCGGTTCTCCCCAGCCCGACACGCCTTGATCCGTTTCGATTTTTAGGAAAAGCCAGCGTGGAGGTACCTTATATAGTTTCAATTCGGTTATTTTCACAAGTCATCCCTCTTTTTGGCTATTTAAGCGAATGGGCTCGGGGCTGCTCAATACTTCGATGTCCTGGTGCTCCATTGCCTCTGGAAGCAAGCTCTCCGAAATCCAGATTTCCTTCAAATGCAGGGTATTTTCGATGCGTACTACCCTTGCCTGATTCATGTCAAAGGCATTGCACGTTTTAATCGCTGCTTTCACAGCCAATTCTTCTGAATCTAGAGCCATAGGCATCTTGACTACACCGACCACCGTACTGGTCAAAGCGTTGGCATACCCTTTTTCCTTGATCGTTTCATTCAATACTTTACTCGTCGTGATATCCGCGAGACCAATTCCATTGGCGTTGCCATGGGTTCTTTCGGTTAATCCCAGCACCACGATGCGTGCGACCTGCGGTCCTCCGCTGGCATAAGGCGTAGCATAACGCCCCGTGATATTGGGGTCCATGCCGTCGCCGGAAATATCCTTCCCGATTTCATCCACAATCAGCACATCGATCGGATCGAACAGTATACGCGGCATTAAGGCTTTCGCTTCAAGCAACAGCTGCGGCTCTTCTTCTTCCAGTCTCTCGGCGGGAACGGCCACTATTTTAGCCGGACGGTCATACGCGTTCTCTATGCTCCCCAGACCAAAGATGATGGGGACTTTGGCCAGCGTGATTTTGGCCATTTCCGGAACATGCTCCGCCATGTATTTGAAACTGTAAGCATGAGCCGCTTCGGCTCCTTTTTGCTTGCCTAATCCAATCGTAATCATTTTCAGCAATCCGCTCTCTACCGGTCCCCGGAAGGCCGTATGAGGCTTGATTCTGTTGATCACGATCACCTTATCTGCTTCATAAGCATGCTTATCCGTATAGACAGGGAGTCCATTCGGCAATTTCCCCACTTCCACGACATCCATGCTGGATAGGATAGGGGCTTCTACGAATGCCTCGGTTACCCCCAGCTGGGCGAGTACATCTTTTTGCCCTTCAGCCGTGGCCCCTCCATGGCTTCCCATAGCAGGTACGATAAACGGCTCTCCCCCCACGGATTTTACGGCTCTCACCGTTTCCCGCGTAAGCAGCTGGATATCGGCTACTCCCCGGCTTCCGACTGCAATCGCCACCCGGTCCCCTTTTGCGATTCTGGAGAGGACGTCTGTCTCCCTCATCGCGTCATGAACGGCTTGCGCGACATCCTCGATCTCAGGGGCATGAAAGTTCTGCCGGATAGGTACCATTCTGGGAAGCGGGATCTCGCGAAGCAACTCATCAATAATGGTCATATTTTAGGTCCTCCGTCGACAAATATCGGGTGGTGGCAGGCACCACCCATTTAGGCACCGCTATTTTCTGGCGCTTTCAATTTCAGCGTAAAGCTGTTTTACTAGGTCTTCCCCGATTTCTACGGCGAATTTATCAATGACCGGCTTGATGATTTCGTTCATTTTTGCTTTTTCTTCAGCCGTTACTTCATTTACTTGCATTCCTGCTGCTTTCAGACGCTCTAGGGCCTCTCCATTTACGCTGCGGTTCAATTCGCGCTGGTATTTCCCTGCTTCAATGGCGGAATCCTTCAAGATGGCTTTTTCTTCATCAGACAGCTGATCCCAAAACTTCTTGCTCACCAAGAAAACAAACGGCGTGTAGACGTGCTGGGTCATGCTCAAATACGGCTGAACCTCGAAGAACTTGTTGGATTCGATGGTTGCCAGCGGGTTTTCTTGCCCATCAACTGTCTTGCTCTCTAAAGCCGTAAACACTTCGGAGAAAGCCATGGGCGTCGGGTTAGCCCCTAACTTTGCGAAGGCTTCCAAGTGAACCTCGTTTTGCATTGTGCGGATCTTTAATCCTTGGAAATCTTCCGCTTTCTCAACCGGACGCTTACTGTTGGTCAAATTACGGAATCCGTTTTCCCAATAGGTTAAACCGATTAAACCGTGTTCAGGAAGCTTATCCAGGAGCTGCTGACCCACCGGTCCGTCCAATACCTTATCCGCTTCTTCACCAGTATTGAAAAGGAAAGGGAAGTCGTAAATGGCATATTCCTTGACCGTTCCAACCAGAGGAGAAGTGGACGGAATTGTAATTTCCTGCAATCCACCCTTCAAGGCTTCGGTCATCTTTTGGTCGTCACCCAGCTGGGCAGCATAGAAGTTCTGGACCTTGATTTTGCCGCCGCTCTTCTCGGCAACCAATTCAGCGAACTTTTTCAAGCCTTGCCCTTGCGGATGGTCTTCATTTAACCCAATGCCGGCTTTGATCGTGCGTTCCTTAATATTGCTATCGGCTGCTTGCTCTTTGGGAGCCTCAGGCTGTGCTGTTGATGGGGCTGCTTGGTTGCCGCCCCCGCCGCATGCGCTTAATACCAGCATCGAAGAGACCACAATACCTGCTGATAATCGGTTAACCCACTTCTTCATAAATCTCATTCCCCCTATTATCTATTTAACAAGCGGAGCGTATCGCTCCTCAGGCTGACATGGCTTAAGTTCAACCTGTTCTTTCACTTGCTTGTTAACCAAATATTTCGGATATTCCCGATGCAAAAGAACATCCACAACACCCATGGCAGCCTTCGAACGCATTTCCTCCGCCGCTTCCTCCGAATACCACGCCACATGCGGGGTCAAAATCACATTATCCATCGATAGCAGCGGATGATCCTCGGATATCGGTTCCACCTCAACCACATCCAATGCAGCACCAGCAATCTGCTTTTCCATTAGGGCTTCAACCAGCGCTTGCTCATCAATCACAGGTCCGCGTGACGTATTAACAATGATAGCTTCCTTCTTCATTAGACTGAACTGCTCGCGGCTGATCATTCCCTTTGTGGATGGAAGAAGCGGTGCGTGTACCGAAATAAAATCGGATTGCTGGCATAGCTCCTCCAGCGAAACCAGCGTAACCCCTTTGGCTTTCGCTGCCTCCACCGGAAAATACGGATCGTGTGCAATGACTTGGATTCCTAAGGGTTTCACCTTTTCGGCCAAAGATTGGGGAATCATGCCGAATCCTATCAGTCCTAGAACTCTCCCCCTCAGTCGGTTAATCGGCTGAGTAACCTTATAATCCCATCGTTTGTTTTTCACATGATGGTTGGCGACCACGACCTTGCGCGTCCAGCTTAACAGAAGGGCTAATGCATGATCGGCTACTTCATCTTTGCAATAATCCGGGACATTGGCCACACAGATCCCTTTTTCCGTTGCGGCTTCTAAATCGACCGTGTTGACCCCTACCCCGTAACGGGTGATGACCTTGCACTTCTCTAGCGCATCAATCACTTTCCTGCTGATCGGTGCGTATTGATTAATGATGGCATCCGCATCTCTGCAAGCTTCTATCATATCTTCTTCCGTGCGGCATTGAGCCGGAACGAGCTCGATAGACGGATGATCCAAAACCTGCTCCTCAAATCGCAAATCATCATATTCCCAATCACTTACGACAACCTTAAACTTGTTCACTCCTTAAAACCTCCTTATGCTACGTCAGCCACCCAAGCGGTACGAGAACCAGCTGCGGGAACAGAACCAAGAGGATGAGGACGATAACATGAACCAAGAGAAACGGCCAGATGCCCTTCATAATATCTTCCATCCCAATTTTTCCGACGCCGCAGGCCACATTCAACACGGTTCCGACCGGTGGAGTCAACAGCCCGATACAGTTATTCAAGACGAAAATAATACCGAAATAGACCGGATCAATCCCCGCCTTGATGACAATAGGCATCAATACGGGTGTAAGGATTAAAATCGTGGGAGTCAGATCCATAGCCGTTCCGATCAGGAGTACGAGAAGCATGATCGCCAGAAGCAGCACGAGCTGATTCTCCATGAGGGGAGCTAGCACTTCGGTTAGCACGCTTGGAATATTCGCAACGGTAATCAGCCAAGCCGAGACCATGGCTGCTGCCGCCAAAAACATCACGACACTGGTCGTTTTGGCTGAAGCCACCAAGATATGAAACAATTCCTTCATCTTTAATTCGCGATAGATGACCGCTCCAACCAAAAGGGCGTAGAAAGCGGCTACAACCGCTGCTTCCGTCGGCGTGAACACGCCTCCGCGCAGACCCCCGACGATGATGACGGGAAGAAGCAAAGCCCAGATGGCGTTTTTAATAGCAATGAATCTCTCTTTTAATGATTTCTTCGGGAAAACTTCCACCTGATCGCGACGAGCCACAAACCACCAAGCAAGAGCCAAACCGGCGCCCATCATAATCCCGGGAACAATCCCGGCCATGAAAAGCTTGGTAATCGATACGCCGCTGGTGACTCCAAAGATAATTAACGGAATACTAGGAGGAATGACAGGGGCAATAATTCCGCCGGCTGCAATCAAACCGGTGGAGCGATTGCGGTTATATCCGGCCTTTACCATCATGGGAATCAAAATAGCCCCTAAGGCCGCCGTATCGGCAACCGCTGACCCGGACAAGCCGGCAAACAGGATCGCAGCGATGATCGCTACGTACCCTAAACCGCCGCGGATATGTCCGACCAGGGATAACGCGAGGTCGATAATCCGTTTGGAGATCCCTCCGGCGTTCATCAGCTCCCCGGCAAGGATGAAGAACGGAATGGCCATCAGCGGAAAGTTGTCCGCTCCACTGATCAGATTTTGGGCAATGATTTGACTATCAAACATATCCATGTAGGCCATCAAGGCCACACCGCTCAATAACAGGGAAAATGCGATCGGGATCCCTAGTGCCATAGAACCTATTAATGATCCGACAAAAACAACGAGCGTCATTATTTTCCTCCTCCCACTGGCGGTATTGGGTTTAGGTTAGTTGAATGATGTGAGGGTGGAATAATTTCTTCAGATTCTGTGATCTGTGCCAGCTGGTCAATTGCACTCGGATTCTTAATCACGGTGATGATGTTAATAATGAGGATAAGTGCCATGCAAACGCTCATGAAGACACCGATACCATAGACGAAAGAAAGCGGGAGACCTGTTGCCGGCGCGGAACTGTTCATGTTGAGAAGCGTCATTTTCCAGCTGCCGTCCAAGATAAGGTAAAGAAGATACAGAACAAACATATTGCTAATGACATAGACGACTCGCTTCATTGAAGCGGGAAGCTTTTTGACTACCATGTCGACACCGAGATGCTGATTGTCTTTGAGCGCCCCGATTGCCCCGAGGAAAACCATATATACAAACAGGTACCTTGACATTTCCTCAGACCATGTGATTCCGGAGTTAAAAGCGTAGCGCAATACCACATTGCCGAATACGAGAATCGCCATGGAGGCCAGCGAAAAGCCCATCGCAATATTTAGCAGGTTAATCAGAATTCTAGAAATAGCTTTCAATCGTTTCCCTCCTTGCTTTGTTCGGGTTAGGGGACCGTTTGGTCCCCACTGCCCTACACTCTATTACTTTGCTTCTGCTTTAATCTTTTCTACCATTTCTTTAGCCCAAGGATACTTCGCGAAGATCTCATCATATAGCGGTTGAGCTTTCGCTTCCATGGCCTCTGTAAACTGTGCATCAGGAGTCGTAAACTTGATTCCATTTTCTTCGAGGAACTTCTTGTCCGCTTCATAGCTTTGCTTCATCAATTCAAATTCGTGAGCTGCGGATTCCTTTGCTGCCTCTTCAATCGCTTTCTGCTGTTCAGGCGTCAAGCTGTTGAAGAATTTGCTATTGATGATATAGACGTTTGGACTGAACATATGCTTGGATTCCAGCACATCCGATTGAACCTCATGCCAACCGGAAGCTTTCAGCGTGGCAATCGGGTTATCCTGCCCATCTACTACTTTCTGTTCGAGGGCCGTAAACACTTCCGAAATCGGCATTGGCGTAACATTGGCGCCTAGCAATTCTCCCAATTTAATATAGTTAGGGATATTCGGCATCCTTAGGCGAAGTCCCTTAAACTCATCTGGGCTAGCAATCGTCTTGTTGCTGGAGAACATTCTGAATCCGTTTGCACTCCATGCCAAAGGTTTGACTCCATGCTTGCTTTCTAAATCTGCCGTAAGCTCTTCCCCGATCGGCCCATTCAAAACCTTCTGAACATGCTCGTAATCCTTAAACAGGAAGGGCCATTCAGGTACGGCCATTTTCTCGATATCAGCCTGCATGATCAGCCCAGGAACTCCCATTTCAATCGTTCCATTGCGGACACCGTCATAAAACTCCTTTTCAGCACCGAGCTTGCTGTTATCAAAAATCTCAACCTTAAGGGTACCTCCGGATTTCTCTTCAACCAATGGCTTAAACTTTTCACGCAAGGCCACGTTTTGCGGATGATCCGTAGCGAAATAGTTGGCAACCTTAATCGTATGGGTCTTCGCTTCTGCTGCAGGCTTTTCGCCTTCTGATGCTCCTCCGGCTGTCGGCTTCTCACTGCTGCTTCCGCACCCGCTTAAAAGTAGAGAAGCTGCTAGAACCACACTTGAAAATAACGCCATTCCTTTTATCTTTTTCATCGTGACCCTCCCATTGTTTTTATATAGAAAGTTAAATCTAGTAAAATTTAACTAACTAATTGCCAGTGTTTTTGTTCTATAATATAAAACCGAGTTTTGAAACTTTCTCAAAAAAAATATAAGTTGTCTCTGCTAGGTATGTATAAATCCGCACCTCAACTTCCATTTGTTTTATAATGTAAAACTTGGTTTTATATATTTTTATCATAAATCTATAATATGGCAGTTAGTAAGCGTTGTCAATACATAAGATTCAAAAAATTATCAATCGCACCTCATTAGGTGCCTATCACTTGTCGAAGATACTTGTTTGAAAGCATCCTGTGTCCTAAACGTCCAATTGAAAAATGCTGCAACCAAGTTTACGGTATCGGATTTATTCCGTCATCAGGTGATACGGACCATCCTGCTCTCTGTTTTCCTGCTGCAGATTGGAATATGGGTGAGAAACTATTCTATTCTGCTATATGTCATGGAAAAGACAAATGAGGATCCTGTTGCGGTTTCCCTCATTTCGGTGGCGGAATTTGCTCCCATCTTTTTGTTTTCGTTTATCGGAGGGACGTTCGCGGATCGCTGGAGACCCAAGCGAACGATGATTTGGTGTGATTTGCTTAGTGCGCTCTCGATTTTCATTGTATTATTAACCCTGATGTTTGGAAGTTGGAAAGCCATTTTCTTTGCTACGCTGGTTTCTTCGGTTTTATCGCAGTTTTCTCAGCCTAGCGGCATGAAGCTATTCAAGCTTCACGTAGCGGAAGAACTGGTCCAGATGGGCATGTCCATGTATCAGACCATCTTTGCCGTATTCATGATATTAGGACCGATTATTGGGACTTTTATTTACCAGCATTATGGGATTAATATGGCTATCGCGATCATGGGGATTGCTTTTCTACTATCGGCAGCTGTCCTTTTCTTACTTCCCCCTGATCGTACTCCAGAGGAACAGGACAAAAAAACAACGCTTTGGCAAGAAATGAAAGAAGGTTTCCATTATGTTCTGAATAACCGTTCTTTAACCTTGTTAGGCGGTGTCTTCACTGCGGCTGGATTCGCGCTAGGACTCACGCAGCCTTTAGCCGTCTTCCTCATTACGGAAAGACTTGGATTGCCGAAGGAGCATCTTCAGTGGCTAATGGCCGCCTTTGGATCAGCTACAATCTTAGGAGGAGGGCTGATCATGGGGTTGGCCAAAAAGACTTCTCCCCAATTGCTTCTGGTTATTGGGATGGCCGTGAATGTCTGCGGTTTTTTGATCATGGGGCTCTCTACTCAATTTTGGTTAACGCTGAGCGCTCAATTTCTTTGTGGACTCGTCATGCCCTGCATTCACATTGGCATTAACACGATGATCCTGCAAAATAGCGAATCGGCCTTCATTGGACGTGTAAATGGGATTTTAACCCCCCTATTCATGGGTGGCATGGTGTTGACCATGAGCGTTGCGGGATGGCTAAAGGATGCGTTTTCCCTTGTTGCGATGTACGGGGCATCGTCCGTGCTTTTCGCGATTGGAATCCTATTCATGCTGCCGCTATTGAAGGGATCCGTATCAACAACGAACCAGGAGATAAGAAACATAAATTGAGGAGGAGCTTTATATGCTCCTCCCTCCTCTCTATCAAGCTATAAATTTTCGCAGAAAGCTAAATTGAATAGGTGGAAAAAGTAGTAATCCGGAGGTTTAGGTGGAGGATCGAGTCTCTCGATGAACTATAGGTTGAATTTTCAGGGGTCTGGATGATAACGGGAGTTTTTCCGACTATTCGTCCGTTTAGACTGAAAAAGTGAAAAATAAGCGGAGTTTTTCCGGCTAAACCTCAAAAATCATGATTTTCTTCCGTGTTTTAGAGAAATAACCGGAATTTCTCCGCTTATTTTAGCTGAAAAGTCCCCAACTTTTAAATAGTCGGACTTTCTCCTGTTATCTGAAACCTGCTTTCTACAATATTCATCTCAAAAGAACTATTAATCGACAGTCTCGGATCTCCATTTAAATCCCTTCGCTTATCATTGCTCCCATATGAACATCAGGGCACGGTTGATCACCACGGCCAGCCCGTAGGTCCAGGCCAGGTCAGGCTTCCTGACGGCGTACAGCGCAAAGGCGGGTAACCCGAAGACGACAAGCTCCAGGAGCAGGTGCAAGGATTTGGACAACTTTACCGATGCGCCGGGGGCACCGAACGTACCCCAAACGACCGCAATCAGTAGCGGAGCCCCAATGCCCATTGCCAGCTTCATGATCGTTCCCTTTCCCGTCTGGGAACCCCAGTAACCCAGCGCAGCCAGGGCGCACAGTTCCAAAAGGAACCGCAAAGCTATGTTGGCGGATTTAATCAGCAACCAAAAATCCATGATTTCTCTCCTTCCCCTTTGACGGGATTTCGAATTCAGTTTGGCAGCTGCTTCATCGCGTGAATGCCGGCAAGAAAGGTATCGATCATGAGACGGAGGCTAACATCCACGTCAAGCGGGATTCCGAATCCCCCGCTCTGCTCGAGCGAAGCGAATCCGTGCAGAATACTGCGCAGTCCTCGGACGGCATGAAGGGTGGCTTCGTTTCCCAGACCGTAAGCATTCAGCACGCGAACAGCAAGATCCACGATTTCACTCCCCGCCCGCTGAATGTCCGGATCCAGCGGATCAGGCGCGCGAAGGGTGGCTTCATACAAGCCGGGGTGGGCACGGGCAAAGGCCACATAGGCTATCCCCAGTGCACGCACCGCATCATCTCCGGACCGTCCGACAGCCGCTCGAGTCAAGGTGCTGTGAATCTGCTCAAGCCCATGTATGGCCAGCTTTTTTCGCAGGCCGTTCAATCCATGCACATGGTTGTATAATGAAGGGGGACGAATTTCAAGTTTTTTGGCCAATAAGGCCAAAGTCACTTCATCAAGGCCATGGGCATCAGCCATTTCTGTGGCGACTTGTAAGATGGTCGGCAAATCCAGGCCGATTCTTGGCGACATGTTAGACCCTCCTTAGCTGCTGGGTGCGATTAAGATTCTGTTCAGCTTCCCTAATGGCGAGATCGATGGAAGCCCCCGGCTGATTCAGCATACGTCCGTGCCCCACGGCAAGCAGGGATGGACAATACCCCCGCAGCTTATGTGCACTCTCAAGTGCAGTCTGCTTATTCCAAGTGGCCATGGCCGGGAATGGAAACCACGGACGAAGTTGTCCTGATACCGCAATACCGCCCCTTGTCTGAAAAGCGTCACCGGCAATTAAAGCGTTGTTGCGCATATCAAGAAATGCCATCGAACCGGGAGTATGCCCAGGTGCATCCACAGCAAGCAGCGAACCGATCCGATCCCCATCATGGAGCAAAACGTCGGCTCGAGTCTTTAGTTTTTTGGGCACTCCGCCGCGTATCGGGGAATTCGGTTCGTCAGGATCAAGCGTGCGGTCTCCCGCCAACAGCCGGGCATCCCGGCTGGAAATATGAACGGGGACATTCGGAAGCACTTCTTTAAGCATGTCAAGTGCACCTACATGATCTTCGTGCGCATGAGTCAGAAAGATACGTGTAATCGGTTTGCCTATTTTGCTGGCAGCCTGCAGAATTCCCTTTGAGCTGTAGGGCAGTGCAGCGTCAATTAAAGTCAACTCGTCGTCTTCCTCCACCAAATAACAATTGACGGGAAAAAAGCGCGGCAAGAACGTCAATTGGAAAATTGTCTTTTCGCGAATGATTCGCATGTGAACATCCCCTCTCACGAGCATAACTAATAGTATTAGTTTTAGCAAGCATAATTTTCCATTTCTTGATTAATGAGAAAAGATCGACATATCAAACAAGAAAGATTGGATAAAATCCAACCATGATCATGTGTGATAGATCCGAAATTTCCCATGTTCCCCCGACTGTAAACTATAATTTCCTTTTAAAGAAATGACAAATAAAGATTGTTACATCATTGTGTCATAACAATACAAAGGATGTTCAAGACGAATATTTTTTTGCATAATTAAGGAGGAAGAAGGATCTGGAAAGGTCGTGTGCTGATGATAACAACATTCTATCCTTCCAGTACCTTAATAGGATGGACAGGAACTTTTCTGTTTTTGTATTATGTATGGATTTTTGGATTTCAATCGAATGAAACCTGGCTATTATGGGGGGCTAACCTCTTTCAATTAATAGCATCCATCTTTGTGACCTTCATGTTGTATCGCATGATTCCTAGATGGAAGAATCATAATCGGCTATTTTTTCTTTATATTTTAGTAGGCACTTTTTGTTTTACCATCGCTCAAATCATCTGGTGTTTTTATGAGCTGGTGTTAAAACAAGAAGCCCCGTTTCCAAGCTGGGCCGATTTCGCTTGGATTTGTCAATTTTTATGCTACCTTATAGCGATTGGGACTCAAGTACAACGGGATCTATCCAAATACTATTCTCTTCGATTGCTATTTGATAGTTTGCTTTTGACGACAGTTATTGGTGCCTGGACATGGGAGTTGATGGTGAAATCTCAATGGTTCAGCGCACCTTGGCTTGAAATCGCGGTTGGAACCGCTTATCCGCTGATGAATTTAGCCATGCTATTAGGTATGATCGCTCTTTATGTTCACTCTCGCAATAGTTTTTCACAACGGGTATTTCGGATCCTATTTTTAGGCATTTTCATCTCGATTGTGGCTAATGTAGAATACATATATTTGGTATACAACAACTCCGCTTTTCCTATGTAGAGGAAAAGAAAATGGGCTCTGCAGCCCATTTTCTTCTCATCCTATCATTTCTTCCTCGGGTGACTGGCTTCCTGCGCTACCACACCCCTTACATTAATTAGCGGCAACTTCTTTCTTCCCGTTCACCAGTCGGACAGCCGTCTTCATGGCTGCAATTTGGGCACCGGGATCAGCCATGCCTTGCCCGGCAATATCAAATGCTGTCCCATGGGCTGGTGTCGTAAGGACGACAGGCAATCCTCCGCTTATGGTGACTCCGCGGGTAAAGCCAAGCAGCTTCATGCCGGTCTGAGCCTGATCATGGTACATTCCAACAAGACAATCGAAAGGTTCTTTATCTAAGCGCCGAAATATGGTGTCCGCAGGGAACGGACCGCTGACATGAACTCCTTTTTGCTGGGCTTCCTTCACCGCAGGAACGATCTCTTCAATTTCCTCCATCCCCATCAGACCTCCATCGCCGGCATGGGGATTAAGGGCCGCAACAACGATTCTGGGATTCTCATATCCGGCACTGGTTAATGTATCCTGTGCAAATTGAATGATTTCCACGACCCTTTGCTTTGTCACTAACTGGCTTACTTCTTTAAGAGGGATATGGGATGTCACGCGAGTCACCCAAAGATTATCCATGAGATTGATTTCACCAAACACATCCTTGCAGTCTAATAAGTCTGCGAAGAAGTGAATCTCATCTTCAAAGTGATATCCTCCCCGATGCAAAGCCTCTTTATTTAAAGGGGCATAAACGATCCCATCGATTTGGTTCGCTTTCGCTAGTCCCATGGCGTATTCCAGCGTTTCCCCGGTAACGCGCCCGGATTCAACCGAAAGGGTTCCCAGCTGTATTTGGCTAGGATCTAAGTTTTTCAAATCTATCATCCAGATCGCATCTTTATCACGCTCCACTTCCTTTATCGACTCCACCTTCTGATAGGAAAGCTTCAGACCCGTGATTTCTTCGCCTTGCTTGCACACTCTTTCATCTCCAATCAGCACCCACGTTGCTAACTGTCGAACTTCATCCAATTGAAAAGCCTTGATTACGAGCTCTGAGCCAATCCCTGTCGCTTCCCCAAACAACAATGCCATTACCGGTTTTTCACTCATTTCTTCGCCTCCTTTAATCTATTTTCCTGCGCTGCCAAGAGTTCAAAAGAAGAGCCGTAATGCTCTTCTTCTGCTAACTATGATTTAACAAGCGGTGAGTATCGTTCTTCCGAACGATTCTGCTCCCATTGCCTCTTTTCTTGCACTTGCTTATAATTTTTCCCTCTATGAGGGCCTCACACAACGCTTGTTCATCAATGACAGGACCCCGTGATGTATTGATGACAATGCTTCTTTCTTCATTAGCTGGAATTGATCACGGCCAATCATCCCTTGGGTGGAGGGGAGCAGCTGAGCATGGACAGAAATAAAATCAGCCTGCATGCATAGCTCCTCGAGAGAGACCAGGGCATGATCAGATCCAGGTCCGGAGCATACTTATGTACGACATTGGGCGAATTGTTGCCGAGCTCCAGTATCACTTTCCGAATCCCCGTCGCACTTTTGATATGTCGCCCAACCCCTGGGCTGCCGGTGAATGTAAACATCGCAATGCGATCATCCTCGTCTACTCCCCCCGCCAAATCGCCGGGCGCTTCTCGAGATGAGCCTGAACGCCCTCCGCAAAATCCCTGCTCCCATATACTTTGGCCACGACCTCATCAAAGCCTTGCTCCTTCATGGCTTTTTGGCCTGGCAATTGGAGAAGTCTCAACGCTTCTTTGGTGGCTTGAATAGTAAGAGGAGCTTTTTCGCCGATCTGTTCAGCGATCTCCATGACTTTAGGAAAAAATTCACTTTCATCAAAAATCCCTGTCAAAAATCCAAGGCTCATGGCTTCCTCCGCCGTGATTAATCGAGAGGTAAAAAGTAATTCTTTGGTCCGCATCGCCCCCAATTCCTGTACGAGCCTGTTATAATTGTTCAGGCTCAAGCAATTTCCGAGCGTCCGGGCCATGGGCGCCCCGAACTTTGCCTTAGGAGTCGCATAGCGCAAATCGCAATTCGTAGTGATCATCATCCCTCCTCCTACGGCATAGCCGTGGACGGCCGCGATCGTCGGCTTGGGGAAATCAATCAGCTTTTGGGTAATCCGATCAATCCGATGCTCATATTGGACCCCGTCGCTTCCCGTAAAACCGACGAATTGACTGATATCGGTACCGGCAGCGAGCGCTTTGTCCCCGTCCCCGCGGATGACCAGCACCCGAACTTGGGGATCATCGGCCAGTTCAGCCAAGTGCTGCTCAAACTGCTCATACATCTCCCAGGTAATGGCGTTCAGCGCACTCGGACGGGAAAGCGCAAGCAGGGCGACGGCACCTCTCCTCTCCAGTTTCACGCAGCCTGGGTCACGCGGTTTCATCTCTGGCATTTTCATCTTCCTCCTTCATTCATTAGATCGCTTTTTTATCTTTCAGGTTCTGAATTTCCTCTTCTGAATACCCTAAACGCTGCAGCAGCATGGCTGTATGCTCTCCGAGCAAAGGTGCAGGCGTTTCAACCGCGCCGGGGGTTTTGGAAAGCTTCACCGGAATTCCCGGCATCATGAAGCTGCCTGCAACCGGATGCTCCTGCTGCACAATCATCTCCCGCGCGATAACCTGAGGATGGTTGACAACCTGCCCTACATCATTTATCGGACCTGAAGGAATGCCCGCTTCTTCGAAAATGCGGAGCCAGTCATCGACCTTCCTGGTTTTCAGGATGTCGCTCATCAGGGTCTCCAGCGCGGCCCAATTGCTCGTCCTCGCTTCATTCGTAGCGAACCGCTCATCGGAACCCAAGTCCTCTCGGTTCACCGAAAGACACCATTTTCTCCATAGCTGATCATTTCCCGCCGCCACCACAATGTATCCATCCTGGGCTTGGAAGGCGGCAAAAGGCGAAATGGAGGGGTGGCGGTTGCCGGTTGCTTTGGGAGATTCCCCGGAAGCGGCGTAGCGGGCGATCGCATTTTCCAGGATCGCCACTTGACAGTCCAGCATCGCCACATCCACCTTTTGTCCCTCGCCTGTCTGGCTCCGGTGATGAAGAGCGGATAAAATGCCGATGGCCGTAAACATTCCCGCCGTAATATCGCCCACAGATGCCCCTACTCTTGTTGGAGCTCCTCCCGGCTCTCCGGTTAAGCTCATAATGCCCCCCATCCCTTGCACAATCAGGTCATAAGCGGCCTTCTGGCTGTAAGGTCCCGTATGCCCGAAGCCGGAACTGGCAGCGTAAATAATCCTTGGATTGATCGGCTCCAAATCCTCATATCCCAGACCCAGCTTTTCCATCGTTCCGGGACGATAGTTTTCAATGACGACATCGGCATCCTTTACCAGCTTAAGAAAGATCTCTTTTCCTTCTTCCGTTTTCAGGTTTAGCGTTACGCTTTGCTTATTTCGGTTGATGCTCATGAAGTAAGCGCTCTCACCATTGACGAAAGGACCATAGCCTCTTGCATCATCTCCCCCAAAAGGAGTTTCGATTTTAATGACCTCCGCTCCTAAGTCAGCCAATAGCATCGATGCATATGGACCGGCCAGCACCCTTGTCAGATCAAGCACACGAACTCCCTGCAACGCCTTTGCCATGCGGCACTCCCCCTTTTAGATAATCTTTGCCTCGCGCAATTGCCGGATCTCTTCTTCGCTTAAGCCCAGCTCCAGGCTGAGAATCTCGTCCGTATTCTGACCGAGCAGCGGAGCTGGCTTGCGGATTTGTCCCGGCGTCCTGGACATCTTAGCCGGGATACCCAGCGTCTTCATCCTGCCGGCTATTGGATGCTCAAATTCCTGAACCATGCCGCGGGCTAAAATATGAGGATCAGCCAAGGCTTGGTCGTACGTATTAATAGGTCCGCCCGCAACTCCCGCCTTCTCCAGAAGATCCACCCAATACTGGGTCGTTTCCTTTATCAGCACCTCTTCGATGCAGGCTTCCAGCTCGTCTACATGACGGATCCGGTCTTTGGGTTCGCGAAAACGCGGATCCTCTATCCATTCCGGCTTCTCGACGACATTCATGCAAAATTTTTCCCAGTTTCTCTGATTGGCTCCGCCTACGAGCACATATCCATCCCTGCTCCGATAAGCTTGATATGGAGCAGAGACGCGGTGCCTTGAACCCGTTTTCTGCGGAACGGTTCCCTCTCCGAAATAAGCGGCCGATTCCCAAACGCTCCAAGCCAATCCGGACTCAACCAAGGAGACGTCAACGAATTGCCCTTCGCCTGTCTTTTGCTTGTGAATATATGCAGCCAAGACCGAATAAAGAGCGGTCACTCCAGCGGAAATGTCGTTCATGGCAATCCCCGCCTTTACCGGGCGCCCGCCCGGCTCCCCGGTCATGCTCATCAGCCCGCTCATCCCCTGGGCCATGATATCAAAGCCGCCTTTATGGCTATAGGGGCCGGTTTGCCCATATCCCGAGATCGAACAATAAATGATACCGGGATTGACAGCAGATACCGCCTCGTAATCGATACCCAATGATTTCACTACACCCGGACGGTAATTTTCTATAATGACATCGGCCTTTTGGGCCAGCTCCATAAAAATTCGCTTTCCAGCTTCCTCTTTCAGGTTCAGGGTCACGCTTTTCTTATTTCGATTGATCATCATGAAACACGCGCTTTCGCCGTTCACGAATGGTCCCATTCGCCGCGTATCATCCCCTCCGGGAATTCTCTCGATTTTAATGACTTCTGCTCCTAAGTCCCCCAGTACCATCGTGCAGTATGGACCTGCCATAACCTGGGTCATATCTAATACTTTCATGCCTTCCAATGGCAGCATGTGAACCCCCCCCATTCGACAAAATGTTTGATTGAAATGTTAAAGTATTGTATATTTTGATTATATTTTAAAAAGTCATCTGACTCTATCCATCAATAATTACACTAGTATACATAAGTTACAAAACCCCTTTAAGAAAGGAATGGACCATGAAACTAGAGGCATTGACCCGCCCATCCCTGCAGCTCCGAATCACCGGCCTCGTCATGATGGTCGTTCTCCTTGCGCTGCTGATTGCCGGTTTTTCCTTCAGCAAAATTATCGAGCAAGCCGTTGAAAGGGAAATTGGACATAGCGCAATGGAAACCGCCCGTTTTCTGGCGCAAATGACCCTCGTGAAAGAAGCATTGAAGACCGATGACCCGTCAGAAATCCTTTATCCGCTTATGGAAGAGTACAAGAAGAAAACCAACGCAAAATTTATTGTCGTTCTCAACAATCGAGGCATTCGATACAACCACCACCTCGTAGATGAGATCGGCAAACCGTTTACCGGAGGGGATGAAGGACCCGCCCTGCAAGGAAATGAGTACGTTTCCAAAGCAACCGGAATGTCAGGTACTTCCATTCGCGCTTTTACCCCCATCATCGACCCCAAAACCAATCAGCAGCTTGGCGTGATGGTCGTCGGAATGTTTGAGCGAAATATCTTTGAGATCGTTGAATCTTATACGTCATCGATTATTCTTTGGCTCATGGTTGCTTTTGCCGTCGGTATTATTGCGTCCGCACTCCTGGCCAGAAACATCAAAAAAATCCTGCATGGATTGGAACCTGACCAAATTGCCCGCTTATTCAAGGAAAGGGAAGCGATGCTCGAATGTCTTGGCGAGGGGGTCATTGCCATTGATCGCCATTCCCGCATTACGCTTGTGAATGAATCAGCCAGGACCATGCTTTCCATCAATGGGAACCCTGTCGGGAGGAAAATCGATGAGGTGCTGGAAGGCTCTACATTAACCCGGGTAATTGATAGCAACGAACCTGAGAGTGATTTGGAAATTTATTTAAATAATGTTGCGATCCTTTCCAATCGCTCACCCATTAAGGTGAATGGGAAAACCGTCGGAGCCATTGCCGTCTTCCGGGATCTGACAGAAGTCCGGAAATTGGCAGAAGAGCTGACGGGAGTCAAGAGCTATGCAGATGGATTGCGGGCCAAAACGCACGAGTTCATGAACAAGCTGCAAACGCTATCAGGCCTTATAGAGCTGGAAGAATATGATGAAGCCAAGCGATACATTTACCAAACCACATCCAAGCAGCAGAAAATGCTGCAGTTTCTCAATCGGCAGATTCGCGATGCCAAAACCGCTGGTCTGCTGATTGGCAAGATTCAGCAAGCCGAAGAATTGAAGATAAGAATAACGATGGATCCCGGAAGCTATTTGGGAGAATTGCCACCTGCCATTTCCAGCGATACGCTGGTCCTGATCCTGGGCAACCTGCTGCAAAACGCGATGGATGCCTTAAAGCAGGAATGCGAAGGCGGAGAAATCATCATTAGCCTGGTCGATAACAAGGAAGAGATCTTAATCGTCATAGAGGATAATGGCCCGGGTATCCCTAAAGATAAACTCCCCTTGATTTTTCAGAAAGGCTATTCTTCCAAAGGGAATGATCGGGGTTATGGACTCTACTTAGTAAAGAATCAGGTAGAGCAGGTTGCCAAGGGCGAGATTCATGTATCCACGGATGTTGGTGAAGGGACAAGCTTTTTTGTCCGTCTTCCTAAAAACTGCAAATCCAAATCAACCGGGTAGGAGGTATAATCCATGAAGATTAACGTGCTGATTGTGGAAGATGACCCAATGGTTTCTAGCATCAATAAAAGGTTTTTGGGGAAAAGTCATGAGTTTTCGCTGATTGGAACCGCAAAAAATGGAAAAGAAGCCCTGGCCAAAATGGAAGATGCACCCATCGACCTTTTGCTGCTGGATATGTATATGCCTGTTTTGAACGGCATGGAATTGCTCAAGGAAATCCGCCATTCCGGATACCAATGCGATGTCATCATGATCACCGCAGCAGATGCTCCTGATGTGGTGGAGGAAGCCCTGCGGCTCGGGGTTGTCGATTTTATTCTTAAACCGTATGATTACAAGCGCTTTCAAGATGCGCTGATCGCTTACAAAAGAAGATATGATATGTTTCGGGCTCACTCCTCTGCCGTCAATCAGGAGGTGATTGATTCGCTGCATAGGCAGCCTGCAGCTAAACCTAACAGGGAAGACGAGCATACCCCTAAAGGAATCGACCCCATTACCTTGAATTTGGTTCGCGAAACGCTGCAACAGTCGGCTCAGCCTCTATCCGCACAAGACATCTCGGATCGAACTGACTTATCCAGAATTACGACCCGGAAATATTTGGAGTATTTGGCCGAGTTGAATGAAATCATCCTGGATCTGAAATACTCCAATCAAGGAAGACCTACGAAGCTCTATATTTATGCAAGATAAAATTCAAAAGGAAAAACGAGACCGTACGCGCAACAGTCTCGTTTTTCTCTCTATTCTATGATTCTCTCTTCCCTATATTTGCTTCCTTTTTCAACATAATGCCGGTTGGTTCCCCTCAGCATCTCCATATCCTTATCTGTCAATTCCCTGACCGCTTTGGCCGGCGAACCCATCACGAGGGTGTGTGGGGGAATCTTTTTCCCCTCAGGAACGAGAGCTCCCGCTGCTACTAAAGCATATTCCCCGATTTCTGCCCCATTCAAGATGACAGCTCCCATCCCGATCAAGGCTCCTTTCCGAACTGTACACCCATGAAGGATAACATGATGGCCAACGGATACATCATCCTCGATCACCATCGGATACCCCGCATCCACATGACACATCGTGAAATCCTGAATATTGACTCTCTCCCCTATTCTCATGCTGTCATTGTCTGAGCGCAGGACACTATTGAACCAAATCGACGAATCCTTTCCGATGGAAACATCCCCAATCAGTTTTGCCCCTGGCGCCACATAAACACTTGAATCTAGTATCGGCTTTTTTTCCTCAAATGAATATAGCATAACAAGATTCCTCCCACTTTCTAATGACTAGCTCGCGACTTCGCTTTCCTGATCCGCTGCTTTTTTCTTTCTTAACACTCGTCCGATGAGCGGAGATATGCAGATTAGGACAACGATGGACAGAATAGTAGCGGATATCGGGCTCTTGAAAAAGATGGATGGATCCCCATTGGATAAGTCCAGCGACTGACGGACAGACATCTCTAGCCTTGGAGCCAAAACAAACGCCAGAAGCAATGGGGCTACAGGATACTGATGGATGTTTAGGAAGAAGGCAACTAATCCTGCAAAGAGCATGAACCAAACATCGAACATATTGTTATTTACGCTATAGGCGCCTATGATGCAGAGAACCGCCACGACCGGAATCATAATCGCAGTAGGTATTTTCAGCATTTTAACGAGAATGGGAATAACCAATAAGGACGCCAGCAAGCTGATCAAATTCCCTACATACATGGAGGATATCAAGCCCCAGACAAAATCCGGACTTTCCGTAAATAATAATGGGCCTGGCTTTAATCCCCACATGATCAATCCGCCCAACAAGATCGCCGATGTTCCGGAACCCGGAATTCCAAGGGCAAGAAGCGGACCAAAGGAGCCTACGGCGGCCGCGTTATTGCCGGACTCTGCGGCAGCTACACCCGCCAAAGAGCCCTTCCCCATCGCCGTTCGATCTTTTCCCACTCGCTTTTCCAAAACATAGCATAAAAATGCTCCCGTGGTGGCTCCGGCCCCTGGCAAGATCCCGATGAAGTTGCCCAGCAGACCTGATCGAACGGATGGGCCCACAATCCCCTTCATCTCACTTTTATCCAGAAGGCTGTCCTTGAAGGATAATTTGGCCTTCAGGTCCTTGACATCCAGTTTTTGCGACATCATCTCCATCACCTGTGCAAAGCCGAACATCCCAATGACTAAAGGAATAAAAGAGATTCCGCTTAGGAGATTGATAGAGCCAAAGGTAAATCGCGTTTGACCCATGGCGGCATCGACCCCAACGGTGGCCAACAGCACCCCTAAAAAGGTGGTAACCATTCCTTTGGTCGGGCTATCCCCCAACAGCCACCCGATCGAACACAACGCCAGCAGGATGATTGCAAAAATTTCCGCCGGACCAAAGGCCAATCCGATATTGGCCAGCCAGGGCCCAATAAAAGTAAGGGCAATGATACCTATCGTTCCTCCAATAAACGAAGAAAGGTTTGAGGCATACAGCGCTTTGCCCGCTTTTCCCTTTTTGGTTAGAGCGTTTCCGTCGATGGCCGTCATCACAGCCGGCGAGTCTCCCGGAATATTGATTAGAATCGCGCTGAATGATCCGCCATACATGCAGCCGTAGTACAGGGCAGCTAGCATGATAATCCCTGTTATAGGGTCCATCTTGAAAGTCAACGGAAGCAGAAGCGCTACCCCCGTTACAGAACCTAGTCCAGGAAGGGCACCGACAACGATCCCCAGCAGGGCTCCGATTAAAGCGGCAAACAGGTTATCCAATGATAGAGCGGTACCGAAGCCGTTCATGAGTAATCCGAAAATCTCCAAACCGATCATCCCCTTCCGTAATCATTAAGTGCCTAACATACCCGTTGGAAGCGGCACATTCAGCCACACTTTAAAGATGAGATAAATGGCCACCGTCGTGCCTACCCCAATGGCTGAAGCTCGTCCGAGGCTATATTGCTCAAGGTATTTCAGCCAGGCAATGATGAACAGGCAGCAGGCAATCATCATTCCGAGATACTTGATGAAAAGCAGAACTATGAACACCGCGAACACGGGAGCAAAGTTCTTCCGCTGATAGGCCACCCTTACTTCCTTTTTCAACAGCGCAAGCAAGGAAGTAATGATTAGCAGCAACCCCATAACGGCGGGCAAAAAGCCTCCTCCTGGTCCCTTGTTGATCCAAAGCCCATACTCAAACGAACCCTTATAAGCCGCGTACCCTCCGATCAAAATCATGACAAGGGGAGTAATTTTGGTCATCATGGCATCTCTCCTTTGCAAAAATGGAACCGATAGGATAAACGAGCCCTCGCGCGAGGGCTCGTCCTCCAAGATCCTACTTGATTGTCCCTAATGCTTTATGGATATCAATATACTGATTCAAACTTTCTGTAAAATACTCCTTGCTTTCTGCCGCATCTTTAAAGGCTGGCTGCAAGCTGTACTTTTGAATGTAATTTTCCTGCCATTCCTTTGTTTCGCTTACTTTCTTGAAAACATCTGACCAGTATTTCACCGCTTCCGCCGGCATATCTGGCGGTCCTACAATGCCACGGTACATTTCGAGCACGACATCCGGATAGCCTAGTTCTTTGATCGTCGGCAGCTCGGCATAAGCTCCCGGCAAGCGCTCCGCCGATGAAGTGGCAAGAGCTCTAATTTTTCCGGCTTCGATTTGTGAGCCGATTTCATTCGGGTTCGACAGCACTACGTCGATATGTCCTCCTAGCAAAGCGGAAGTCGTCTCTCCTCCGCTATTGAATGTCACATATTTGAATTTCGCCCCAGTATGCTGGTTGATTAAGTAGAAGAGGAGATGATCCTCGTTTCCGACGCCTGAACCCCCTACAGCAATTTGATCCGGATTATCTTTCGAGGCTTGAACGAGTTCCTCCAGCGTCTTGTATTTACTCTCTGCATTCACCGAAACCAGGAACGAATCGACCGCCATAGTGGCAATAGGCGTTAAATTATCCAACGTCACATCATTGTTATTCACAACTGCAGAAGCCGCTTGACCGGATACCCAGGTTTGGATGGTATAGGGGTCTCCTTTCTTGCTAAAGGTATAGGCATTCCCTACCGCTCCCGATCCGCCCGGCTTGTTCACCACATTGATCTGCTTGTCGGTGAATTTGTTTTCTGTAATGACTTGGGCAAGCACCCGTGCATTCGTATCGCTTCCTCCACCGGCACTATAAGGAACTACAAATTCAAAATCCCGTTGCGGAACAAAGCCTGCCGCCGCTTCTTTGCTATCCGGTTTAGCGCTGCTATCTGTTTTTGGGCTGCTATCCGAACCTTGCTTGGCTGTATCGGTGCTTGATGAACAACCGGAAAGGAAAGAAACGGCAAGAACAGCTGATAATAGAACACCATAAACTTTTTTCACTGGAAAAACCCCCTATTTTAGTTTGAATTCCTTTGGTAAGCGTTTTCTTAATTTGAGTATATAACAATTCTAAAAATTTGCGCTTTTATGGAACTAAGATGTATTTATGTAACTTTTGATAAATCATTTAGAAAGATATGAATCTTTGAAAGCGGGAACCAAATCCTATCAAAATGCCAGAATGCACGATACCACCATTTGACATTATGGGCCGATCTCGTCGAAAAGCATACGGGCATCAGATTGCATGAAAAGCCCGGTGCTGGTGCTGCTGGAGGAATCGGTGGCGCCTTTCAGGCCTTTTTCCCATCGGTTACGAAGCGCGGCATCGATATCGTGATTGAATATACAGGGCTTAGCGAGAAGCTTTCCAGAGCTCATCTTGCTTTCAGCGGGGAAGGACAAATCGATTTTCAAACGGCCTCAGGAAAAACCCCCATGGGTGTAGCGCAGGTAGCCCAAAAGCTCGGGGTTCCTGTTTTTATTCTTGCGGGCTCCATCGGAAAAGGCATTGACAGCTTGTACCAATACGGCATTTGCAGCATACACAGTATCGTCAACGCTCCCATGTCTCTGCAGGAAGCCATGGAACGCGGACCTGAGCTCCTGTCCCTTGCAGCTGAACAGGTTCTTCGTACCTACCTAACTTCCTCCCCGAATCGTTAAAGTCTCAAGAAAAAAACGGCCCCATCCCTGGGGCCGCTATATTTATTTATTAATTAATTCTGTACCATATGAGTTATCAATTGCACACAGCCATTTGCCTTGTGAATTTTTCATGGTGAATATACCTGCAATGAAACCTAGTCGATGTCCTTCTTCTGTTGCGATCGGCAGCATCAGGAGAAATGTACCGATTAAAATTAATGTTCCAAATCCAAAAATCATCAGGTGAGCAGGGCGAAGTTCAATAATATTATCCTATATTTTTATTCGTCTAATGAGTCGCAACCACAGGCAGAAGTTATTCAGTAAATTCCCACTGCGGATTCCAGACTACTTCCCATAAATGACCATCAGGGTCTTGGAAATAGCCTGAATAACCACCCCAAAAAGTATCATGCGCCGTGACCGTTATAGTAGCACCAGCGTTCTTTGCCTGTTCCATGACCTTATCAACTTCATCTTTGCTACCCACATTGTGTCCAATTGTAAATTCTATAGGGCTTGGTCCAGTGTGCCTAAGCTTTGTATCATGTGCGATATCCTTCCGATTCCAGATTGCGAGCTTTAAGCCAGCTTGTAAGTCAAAAAAGGCAACTGCTCCATGTTCAAATTCTTTCCCAACGATTCCTTCTGTCGGCAACCCCAATCCATCTCGATAAAATTGCAAGGATTTTTCCAAATTATCTACACCAAGTGTAATCACCGAAATTCTTGGTTTCATACTACCCTCCCTAATATTTTACTTGTGATCCATTTCGACATCTAACAAATAATACCTTTTTTTATGGACATGTCCCAATCTATTAGGAAACGATTATGTATTTCGCCAGATAGAAGCATATTTTTTTCGATATTTGATTTCTTCTTCCGTTTCAATCAAATCTAATGCTGTTTGCTTAATATGTTCATCCTTAACTTTATCGAATAATTTTTTTAAGCCTTCCATTACATCGTATCGAATCAAAGTATAATTTTCCTCATGGGCACTTTTTTGAAAACGATCAACCAAATGATTCATTACCAGCTTTTTTTGTTCTGGTCCAGCTAAGCCTACTTTCCAAATAGATTGCAAGGCATGTCTAGCTGTAACAAATTTTGGATCTTTTGTAACTTCCCATAATGCTGAAAAATCATTGAGCATCCGACTTTCTGGGTCACTGATTGCTAGATGGGAGAGGAACTGAGCAGCTCTAGATCTTCGGTGATTATCCCGATCCTTTAGCCATTCCAGTAATAGATCCCAAACTTCATAAGCCCAATCCACTTCTTTTTCTGTTTCTGCTAATATATTTTTAAAAGCTTCATATTGGATATCCTTGTCCGCGGATTCTAAATCGTCAAAATATTTACCGATTAATGGTTCCACAACATCAACTCCTTGAAAGAACTAATCCTTATTTTTACACACTCATTGTTAAACTAAACCACTCTTTAATTCGATGTAAACAGAAGAACGGCTGCCAAAGCAGCCAGGTGGAAGTCCTGTACCTCTAAACGGAACCCGTTAACGTATCTTCTGATTTCTTCACGATAAATCTTCTGTCAATATAGAACGCGAGCAGTAACGCGATGAGCCCGGTCAGAAGAATATTGCCGTACGTTTCAAAAGGAAACGGTTGGCCATCAAGCTGGATATCATTCGCACGAAATTCGAGTCGTCTCACCGCATGTTCAGCCGTAAGAAGGTCTTCTTGCTTGGCTAAATCCTCGAATTGAACTTCAAAGATAAACCGGTTGGGCGATTCGCTGTGAACGAACTGAACTTCCTTGGTATTCCCTTTTTCGTTCCAGGCCTTAATCTCCTCCACAGCCAACGATTGGGCTTCTCTTCCCGGAATAATCATTTTATCTAATGCTGGGACATTCGAGAACACATATCTTGGAATCAAATTCAGGCCATGTTTCGTCACAATTGCTTGCTCGGAGCTGGAAATGGCAAGCACGTTGGTCGTTCCCGTGTCCGAATAGATATCAAAGACGGAAGCCAAAGCCATTTCCTCCACACCGTTATACAGCAGGACTCCCGCCTTGGTCTTGTTCCATTGATAGGCGTTATTCAAAAGATAGGTGCGCATATCGTAATCAAAAGGGTCCATTTTCGGATTTTGAACGTAGTGGTAGGAAGGATACTTCATCTCTTTGGCCATGTTTTCAGCCACGGAGTCGCCTAATCTTTGCGAAATCACATAGAGAACGGCATCGATACCAGATGAAACACCTGCCGAGGATACCACGTTTCCGTCATGAACCCAACGCTGATCTCTCAGCCAATTCGTCTCCGGATATTGCTTAGGGAAAAACGGCATGTTTTGCCAGTGCGATGCGGCTGACTTTCCTTTTACCAAACCTGTTTCTGCCAGATTTCCCGAACCCCCGCAAATGCTTAATAAAGTAGTTTCGGAATGTTGTTGGATCCAATTTCGAACGGGCTCAAACTTCTTTTCATCCTGCATGGTCATATAGGGGATGGCAATAATATCAGGGCTTTTTCCCAATAACTGATCCATCTCCTCAAAGGAGTAGTGCGGCACCACATCAAGGCCTCCCGTTAATGACCTCACCTGATTATCGGAGGCCACGGCATAAACATTAAATGCCCCTGTCTTAGAAAACAATTCGTAGGGAATGGCAAAATCGGAACCCTCTGTCGTTTCGTTCCCCAATAGGACGGCAACGGTTGGTTTACTCGGATCATATTTAGGCCTCACTACTCCTTGTAAAGAAGGGATGGGCATTTCGCGGATCGAACCGTAAAAATCTTTCCGGGAATGAATCAAACCGAACAACCCTACCCCGCCTACAAACACCGTAAAAACACAGACATAAACAACAATACGCAAGAATAACCTCTTCATATTTTCGTCCTCCTTTTATTTCTACTGTACCCCTGTAATGTATTTAGAAGTTATAAAAAAACCAACTTACCAACCGTTATTCACCCATGCCATCATGACATAACCGATGCCCACTAGCGATGAAATAACTGTCATCACAATCATTCCTTTATGCTTAAACCCATCTTTCACTACTTGGTAAACGGACCATAGTACAGATACGAGCGTTAGCACGATCATGACTCGCTGAACAGGCAGCATCGCATCCGCGCTCATGCTCATTAATTCATTGGCAGTACCTCCCAGCATGATAAAAAGAAGTCCATGCAGCCAGTGTTGAGTAGCTAAAAAAGTAATAATCATCGGCAGAAACGCTGATACTTTTTTTCCTGTTTTTATCTTCGCCCCCTTTTGTTCTGATTTCATCTTTGTGCAGCAGAGTTTCATTTTTCATTCCTCCTGTAAAATTTTTGCTTTAACTTCCTCTAAAGGTACTATAAACCAGCGATGTGAACTCAATATGAACGAACTAAACTAATTTTGTATTGAAAAAACCCTTCCTTGATCGTGTCTTTCCACGAAGGAAGGGTTGCACTTTATATTGGCCTATCCTTTATACTAAGCGTAACGATTCCCTTGGCTGAGATGTCGAATCAATAGATAATAGCCGATGGAGACCTTTTCATACGCTGTCAATTCGGCATAGGTGAAATGTTATTTTTTTCTTTTGATTTCAAAATTAGCATAGTCAATCACTACGATCTTTTTCTTTTTCTGTAAACGCAAATTTGCTCGCTTTGGTTTGCTATGGTGATGGGTGATCAGACGGTATTACACCTTTCTTTTTAAATTTGGAGATTAATTTAAAAAGTAGTTTTTTATATTTTTTTGATTTGGGGAATTTCCTTTTATATTTCACCATGACTAGCCAACCCTTGCCGTGATCTATAATTCTTGCAAGATATTTTTTTAGGGAGGATGGACATGATTTATATATTTTAACTTCACTTTTATTGAATCTTATTCCTTTCTTGTCTTTAGCTACCTTTAGCACTTTACCTTTTCCCATATCATATACTACTCGTCGTCTTCCAGCCCCCAGCAATTTTTTCTGCTTTATAATTTTTCTGACTCTTTTATGCAAGATTTTTAAAACTTTTTTGCTGATCTTCTTTTTCATTTAAATTCAGATCACCACCTTATAGTTTTTATATTATTTTTTATATGTTGCTGTATAGTAAGTGGTTTGTTAGATACATCATTTTTCCTCTAATAGGAGTTAATAGGACAATAAAAAGCCAAGGATACAAAATAGCTTGGATCCCTGCATATCTATCCGCCCAGCAGGAAAACAGAAAATGATTATATAGACTTGCCAAGAGGAATAGAATTTTCACAAACATTAAAATCATCCATGGATAAACATCCTTTTGGGTTAGGAGGAGGAAAAGATTGGGCTCAAGATCATTATTTGCCGAGTATGTGAGCTTAAACAAAAGAAAATATCTCTTCGGAGCGGTATTGCTCTCTATCTCTTGTCTATTGCAGCTTCTCATCCCGCGAATACTTGAAAAGTTTGCGAACGGGGTGCATGCCTTAACGATCAGTTCTCTTGGGATCCTCCAGTTTGCCCTGTTGATTAGTGCTGTCGGATTTGGGGTTGCTTTTTTTCGCTCGACGAGCCGGATTTATATTTTCCGCTTATCCCGGCAGCTGGAAAGAAGCATAAGGGATCGTCTGTTTCAACAATGGGAAAGGATGCCTCAAGAATATTACAAACGCCAGCGCATCGGAGATCTGATGTCTCATGCCATCAATGATGTGAATGTAACGAGGGATGTGGCCATGCAGGGGGTTTTCATGACGGTGGAGGCGGCCATCTTGATCAGCGTGACCGTCATCGCCATGTCGACGACCGTCCATGCCACCCTCACCCTCCTAGTCATGCTTCCTTTGCCTGCTCTCTCCTACATTGCCTATAAATTCAGGTTCGACATTCAGGAACGATCCCTCAAGGTTCAAGAAGCCATCGGTCTCCTAGCCAGCCGGGTTCAGGAGTTTTGTGCAGGAATCAGGGTGGTCAAAGCCTATGTACAGGAACAGGATCAGATGAAAAAGTTTATGGAGGATAATCAAAACAATGTCGCGGCCAATCGGAATTTGATTCGCTCCAACTCCTTGTTTACTTCCATCAGTCAAGGCATTGTCGGGTTAAGCTACCTGATTTCGGTTCTCTTCGGCGGGATCTTAACCATGATAGGCGCCATTACCATTGGGGAATTTGTCGCCTTCAATACATATCTATCGTTCCTGGTATCCCCTGTTGAAAATTTGGGGAAGGTCATTAATACCTTACAAAGAGGAAGAGCAGCCGATCTGCGATTACGAGAAATTCTAGCCATGAAGCCCCAAGTGGAAGATGAAAAAGATGTGCTGCCCATCACTTCGATAAAGGGCGGCATTCAAGTGTCCCATTTAACCTTCACGTATCCAGGCGATGATGCGCCAACACTCCTTGACATTAATCTCAGTATTCCCCCTCAAAGCAGCCTTGCGATCGTTGGCCGAATCGGCAGCGGAAAAACCACGCTCGTGAACCTTTTGATGAGAATGTACAATCCGCCGCGAGGCACGATTTTCATTGATGGCATGGAAATTTCCCAGATTCCTCTCCGGGTCTTGCGGGAAGGGATTGGGTTTGTTCCGCAAGAAAACTTTTTGTTTTCCACGACGATCGCTGAGAATATCGCCTTTGATCCTAAGCTCTACGAGCAAAGTCACATTGAAGAGGCGGCCAAACTGGCTCAGGTTTACGAAAATATCCTCCACTTTCCGCTGAAATTCGAGACTCCCTTAGGCGAACGGGGATCCTCTTTGTCTGGCGGACAGCGTCAGAGGGTGAGTATTGCTCGAGCGATCATCAAGGATCCGGCTATTCTGATCTTCGATGATAGCTTGTCCGCTGTCGATGCCCGAACTGAAGCCCGGATTCTGGAGGGGCTTAAGCAGGTCAAAAAAGGGAGAACCACCATTATGGTCAGCCATCGCATTTCCACCATCATGGATTGTGACCAGATTATCGTCATGGATCAAGGGAGAATCACTGAACAGGGAAATCACTATTCCCTTCTCCGGAAGGCAGGCTTGTATGCCCAAATGTACCGAATTCAGCAGGTAGGGTTTGACATCGATCCTCGTTCTTCTGATCTTGATATGCACCGAAGAAGCTAAATGAAGGAGGAACATCCAATGAGAGATCGGCAGTTATGGCAACAGCTGTTTCAGTTCGCCAAACCCTATCGAAACGTCATTATGTTGGCTATCTTCATGGCCGGTTTGATTGTCCTTGCTGCACTGGCCCGCCCCTATATCATCAAAGTAGCCATTGATGACCGAATCAACGGCATTCATCAACCGATGATTGCGGGAACCAAAGAAAATCTGGAAGAACATGGACTAAACGGCAGCATCGACTGGCATCAACGGGCCTTTGCTCGAGTCAATTCAACCGCCGCGCAAGAACAACTCAAGCAGGTTGAAGAGCTCTCCCCTGCGCAAATCGTTTATGTGCAAGAACAGTATTATCTGATTTTCGGATGGATCGAAAGTGGAAGTGACCTGATTCTATTAGAGAAAGGTCAGCAATGGCTCATTTCCTCAAATAACCACGTTTATTCTGCTTTAAAGCTAAGCGAAGCCGATCTTGACCTTTTTAGAGAACAGGATTTTTCGGGCTTGCTGTATTTAGGCTTCTTCTTCCTCCTTACGGTCGTCGGCGCTTCTTTGCTGGAATACTTCCAAACCAACCTGCTTCAATATTCAGGTCAGCGCATTATTTTTGATATCCGGGAAAAAGTGTTTCATCACCTTACCCAGATGCACATCGGATTTTTTGACCGCAATCCGGTGGGACGCATTGTAACGAGGGTTTCCCATGATGTGGAGGCCCTTAACCAGCTTTATTCCCAAGTCATCGCCAACCTCGTGAAAGAAGTTTGTATTCTCATCGGCATAGTCGTGATTATGCTTAACATGAGTATGAAGCTGACGATGGTCTGTTTTGCCGTCATTCCCATACTCATAGCCAGTACCCTCTACTATAAAAAAGTGACCCGGGAAGCTCAGCGATATATTCGCACGGTGCTTTCCCGCTTAAATTCCTATCTGGCGGAGAACCTTTCCGGAATGCAAATCATTCAGATGTTCACGCGAGAATTCAAGCAATGGGAAAAATTTAGGGATCTCAACGAAGAGCACTACAAGGCCGGCATGCGTACCACCGTGATCAATTCCATCTTCAATCCCCTCATCGGGCTGCTCGGCAACATCGCCCTTGCCCTGATCATCTGGTATGGAGGAAGATCCATGTTAGGCGGGGACATTACCTTTGGGATCGTCTATGCCTTCACCCACTATTCCCAAGAGTTCTTTCAGCCCCTTATGAACCTGGCCGATCGATATAACCAAATCCAGACGGCGCTGGCCTCATCCGAGCGCATCTTTGAAGTGCTGGATGAGAAACCAAACGTTGTCAATAAAGACCAGGTCACTCCCTTGCCGAGCAGGATTCAGGGAGCCATTGTCTTTGATCGCGTGTGGTTCGCTTATGAGGAGGAGAATTGGGTCCTGCAAGATCTGAGTTTCCGCATTGAGCCGGGAGAAACGGTTGCCTTTGTCGGCGCTACGGGCGCTGGCAAAAGCTCGATTATTAATCTCATCAATCGCTTTTATGACATTCAAAAGGGATCGATCCAGATCGATGGCTTCGATATCCGGGACATCTCCATGGAGGAATTAAGGGGCCATATCGGTGTGATCCAGCAGGATACGTTCATGTTTAGAGGCGACGTCGACTTTAATATCCGCTTAGATCATCCGGGTCTAACCGCTCAGGATATTAAACAAGCAGCCCAAGCCCTGCAAGCCGACGACTTTATTGAAAGGCTGCCTAACCAATATCAGACCCCTCTTGGGGAGCAAGGCTTAACCTTATCCTCCGGGCAACAGCAGCTGTTATCCTTTTTAAGAGCCTTCATTACCAAGCCGGATATCCTGATTCTTGATGAAGCCACAGCCCATATTGACACGGAAACCGAACAAAAAGTGCAGAAGGCGATCCGCCAAATTGCCAAAGGGCGAACGACGCTGATTGTAGCCCACCGTTTATCCACCATCCAGCATGCAGACAAAATCATCGTTCTTCACCAGGGCCGTATCCGCGAAATGGGAAACCACCATCAGCTGCTCAAGAAAAAAGGACTCTATGCTCGCCTGTACTATAAGCAAAACCGTGGACCTGACTCAACCTCCCGAATCCTTTAATTTTAAAAAGGGTGCTCCTGCTAAGCTTTCGGGACACCTTCCTCAAAGACCTTAAAATATGTTATTCTTTTGCTAATATTGACACTAAAGATAGGAGTCCAATCCAAGAAATGAGTATCATTCATGTTCAAAATGTAAATTATCGAAGAGAAGATCGGGAAATTTTGACGGATATATCCTGGCGGGTGGACGAGGGCAATTAAAATGGCGGAGTTTATATAAAAACACAAGCCACTATTTCCTAATCTTAAGGAAATAACGGCTTTATGTTTAACTTTGGCTATCTTTTTATATTCTATTTTTTTAATTACCATCAACCACTTCTTTGAACAGTTCATAAGAACGTATTTGCTTATCCTGATCGTAAATATAAGTTACCACCATGAGTTCATCCACGTTATACTTTTCTTGAAATTTCACCAACTGCTCTCGAATCGACGTTTTACTTCCTAAAAACGTCATGCTGCACATGGATGAAGCGATTGCTTTCTCCTGCGGAGTCCAATGGTAGTCCATGTTTTCCACTGGAGGACGCAAAAACTCTTGTGTGCCTCGTACAACATTGCAGAAAAATTGCTGCATCGTTGTCAATTCCAATTTTGCCTCTTCATCCGTTTCAGCTGCAATGACATTAAGACATACGATCATATTAGGAGAATCCAAGTATTCCGATGGCTTGAATTGGTTCCGATAAATGGAAATGGCTTCCTCCATATATCTTGGGGCAAAGTGGGAAGCGAATACGTATGGCAATCCCAATTTAGCTGCCAAAACAGCTGAATCCGTCGATGAACCAAGGATATAGATTGGAATATCCGTGCCAACAGCAGGATAGGCTTTCACATAATCTTGAACCTCTTCGGGACCAAAATACCGCAACAAGGCTTTTACATCTTCCGGAAACGCATAAACAGAATCATGTTGGGATCGTCTTAGCGCACTTGCTGTCCTCATGTCTGTTCCTGGCGCCCGGCCAAGACCCAAGTCCAATCGATCGGGATAGAGGGTTGCCATCGTTCCAAACTGCTCGGCTACTGCCAGAGCGGAATGGTTAGGGAGCATAATTCCGCCAGATCCAACCCGTATATGCTGCGTATGTTCCAAGGTATGTTTAATCAAGATAGAAGTAGCCGAACTCACTAGAGTCGGTGTATTATGATGCTCAGCAATCCAATAACGCGTATAGCCCAATTTCTCGGTTGCTTGCGCCAAATCCACCATGGCTTCAATGGCTTCCTTTGACCCTTGCCCTTCGCGAATAGGGGCCAGATTCAATACAGATACAGGTATTTTTATATTTGCCATTCATTAATCTCCTTGAATTTAAATATCTAGAAATATCGATATATATCTTAAAATAACATTACCGTTAAAAGAGCAGCTTTTTAAATTTCTTTTTCAAGAAATGCTGCAACCTTTCTTATAGTCTCTTCATTTCTTCGATAATATGTCCATTGACCATAACGCACGGCTTCTAACAGCCCTGCCTTCTGCATCATCGACAGATAATGGGAAATAGTTGACTGAGATAAATTTGCTTTTTCTTGGATAACGCCAACACACACACCACCTTCTATACTGACCTCCTTCGGAAGGTGTGCTTGCTGCTTTGGGAAATTTTTCTCAGGTTCTTTCAACCATTTCAATATATTAAGGCGCGTTTCGTTAGAAAGTGCTTTGAAAACATCGATGAGTTCCATGCGAAAGATTATATATCGATTTATATCGATATGTCAAATTCACTAATGCTTAATGTAATAATAATGCCATCTCATCACAGGAAATAATTACATAAAAAACGGCTGAATCCCATAACTTCCATCCATTATAGGTTAAATAACCGAAATATATTGTCGTCCATTCGAAGAAAGTGGAAAAGGAAGCCCGTAATAACCAATAGGAAACGAAGCGAGTAAAGTTAGATGGCATAAAGTTTAGAAAAGTAATGGCAAATAGCGGTGCCATAATTAGTTTTATGGCTACCGCTTCAGGACTAACTTTATTTTCTCCTGCAAAATAATACAAATCTAGAAGAGGAACCGCTAAAATGGTATCCATCAAAATTTCTATAAATGACGTAGTAATCCATATCATATAGATGTCCCGTCGGTCCATATACTTGGGCATGAACCAAACAATCAATAAAAGTATAACTAAAAATAGTATCATTCTTCATGTACCTTAATGCTCTGCCGCTACGCAGTAATATTCAATCGACTTGTCCCTAAAATGGTGGATGCTGATGCTCGAATAACCTGTTTCTTTTAGTAAGTTTTCGACTTCTTCTGCTTCCGGCGTATACAGAGAGAAATCATATTCACCGGATGTTCTTTGCGACATGATGGCTTTGGAACGAAATGTAATGACTAATCTTCCCCCCGGCTTGAGCACTCGTTTTATTTCTCGTAAGGCCAGAATGGGGTCAGACCAAAAGTAAATCGTGTTTACTGTGAATATTTTATCAAACAAGACATCGCCAAAAGGAATTTTTTCAATATCTCCCTGTTCGATATGAACTCTCCCTTGCTCTATGAAAGCCTTGTTGAGTTTAGTTGCAGTCTGTACCATCGCATCGGAAAAGTCCAGTCCATGCACATGAGTTCCCTTCACTTTTTGTATAATTTCTGCGATATATTTTCCGTTTCCAAAGCCGATTTCCAGCACATAATCTCCCTCATCAATACCGAGCAATTGGATCGTTGTTTCGTTCATTGGCGCATTGATTTTGAACATCAAAATACCCATTAATTTACCGATGATACCCTTGGGTCTACGGGATTGACTAGCTAGATACGTTTTAATAAATCCCATGCACCGCCCCTCCAATGCTTACTTAATCCAGATTTGATGTTGTGCAGCCATTTATTTATGCCCTCCATTTTTACCTTTCTCTTCTATATAATTTATAATTATGATTTCCTATCTTCAGTTAGTCTCAAAACAAAAAAGATTGTCGAAACAAATTAACAACCGCGATTCACAACAAAAAGGAACAGCTTAGACAGCAGTTCCTCAATTATTGACTCGGTCGCAAGGAGTTAAAAAGTGACTATCGTCATCCGATATCACCTTACTTAAAGCTATTGCAATTTCCTTCCAAACAAAACTACGAAATTAAAATACTTATAAATACAATCAACATCTGAGAATCCAACGGACTGGAGCCAATTTAGCTGATCGCCCAAAGTTGACATCTTATCCAATTTAGTCCTTTCGTAAGCAGATAATATTTCGTCTTTGGATAACCCGCTGCTTTCAACTTTCTTTTGCCAATCCAATTTATATAGGGATTCAATAAATGGAGTAGAACCGAGAACTTGATCTGCATTAAGAAATATACCATGGGGTGTCAATATGGAAAAAACCTTTGCATACAAGTCCTTCTTTTCTGTATCTGTTAAATGATGGATAGAAAGAGAAGATATAACAATATCAAATGTATCTTTAAATTCGTGTTTAATGTAATCATCCACAATGTATTTTACATTTGATTTGTTATGAAATCGCGACTTAGCCACTTCTAACATTTTTTCCGAAATGTCGATGAGAGTCACATTTGCTCTAGGATGCTTTTCCAGCATCTTGGCGGAGAATAATCCTGTTCCAGCTCCGATGTCCAATATATTGGGTGAATCGCTGTTCGTTTCTGCAATAGATACTGGAATTTGGTAAAAGTCATCAAAACATGGTATTAGCTTTCTTCTCTGTTTATCATAATCGCCAGCAATCTGATCAAACTCTATCCTTACTTTACTCGGTTTATGTTCCATCGTTCTTCTCCTCCGATCCTTTATTGTTCTACTAACAGGATAATGGAGTTATTTTCATAAAACCAATATTTAAAAGTAATACCGATTATTGTTTTAACCTATAGACATAATCTACCGCTATTACTTTTATCAATAATAAACGATACATATTTCTGCTTGATAGGAATTAAATGGAAATCCTTCCAACTAAACCTTTCAATCGTTCCTTTTCCTTGCAAATAGTTGGAAAATCTCCCACTATGGGCCGTGGAACAACCAAAATGAGGGAACTCGCTATATTAATTGGCATTTTTCCCACTATTTCATCTTTATCTTGGTTGCTTTGGGTTTTAAGTGTCATTTTTCCACCTATTCAACATGGGAGAAAAAATCGACCGTCCCCCTCCAGTCGGTTAGAAAGGAACTTCCTGCGATTAACATAAAGCAAGGGACGGATGTTGATCCCCTCCCCTGTTATCGACCCACTTTGTGAAGCCCCGTTATGCACTTACCGATCCCATTTAGCCATTTCTTCAATAATACGAATCATTCTATATAACTGCTCATTAATCGGTGTGGGTACGTCATATTTTTTCCCTAACTCGCATACCTTTCCGGCAAAATATTCGACTTCTGTTTTCCTTCCCGCTTCAACGTCTTGGAGCATAGAGGTTTTGCCCTTGGGTGAAAGATTATTAATAATCGGCCAAAACTTCTTTATATCTTCTTCCTTCAAATCAATGCCTACTTTTTGGGATAGCACAACCACTTCACGCATAGCGGACTCTACCCATTCATAGGCCATGGGCACTGACTGAAAGACTCCATATGGTGCTTTCAATACAGCAGATGTCTGGTTAATTCCAACGTTGATCATAAACTTCCACCACATCGTGCGTGAAATATTTTCAGAAATCTTGTAATCAATCCCAGCTCTTTCAAATAAATCTTGAACAGCTAAAACATCATCCGATAGTGAATTATTCCTTTCCCCATATTCAATTCTTCCGAGCGTACTAAAATGAATTTCATGATTATCTCGAACGGCATCAATCTCAACACTCATACTGTAAAGAATATGTTCATTTTCATAGGCAGCATAGATTTCTTCTTCACTTGATATTCCGTTTAATAGTGATAAGATGATCGTATCTGGTCCAACATGATGTTTTATATCTTCGATGGCTTGAGGCAGTTCCGCATTTTTCACGGCAAAAATGACAAGATCAGCGGGCTCCGTTTTGGTTTCTGGCGTTATGTAAGGAAAATGATAGACACGATCGTTAACCTTTATTCCATTGCTTTCATGTTTTTTGATTCGCTCTTCATTAGCAACAACTTGAAAAGAGTCTTTCAATAAATCATGCAGTTTGCTCCCATAAGCCGCTCCAATGGCACCCAGACCAACTAATGATACTTTTTCGATTTTTTTCACCGTGTTCTCCCCCACTTCTTCACTTATCCTTATGACACTGATTTTCCGATCAATCTCACTATACCAAAAACCAAGATGTTTTTTGAATATTTCAAGCATCTTGTCTATAACACGTAATTTTCAATTTTCTGTTCGAGGTCTCGATACGTGTTTAAGCTTACCTAAATCTTCCGTGCACTGTGTGGCATCCAATCGGGATTCGATGTCGATATTGACGCCGATGTGGGGCTTATTATCCCGGTATGTAGCCGTAACATCGGCATGAGACCGAAAAACGCGAATCGTTATCATCTTGTTTTTTTCACATGGAATGGCAAGGCTGGTTAGCCTTAATTTATTCTGTGTCCACTGATAATTTCGCTTATCTTTACGAAGCGGTCACGGGCTGGCGTCCTTCTGAAGAGATTTCCGCTTGATTTTCAGGAGCTTCACTGTTCATGAAGTGAGGGCGCGACTTCATCTGTCAAAGGGCAGCCGCACGGGACATCCTTCTGATCTTCCACAATAAATGGAGCCATGGGAGCCAAATAAGGAACCCAAACGAACGCAGACTGACGAGGAACAAAAAAGGAGTAGACATCATGCCTACTCCTGAACAATCGTATCCAATGAAAAGGCTCTATTGTTTCTAGCCTATCGGTGTACCGTTTCTAACAGGTTCATCTGGCTTTAGTAGCACCACATCACCTTCTTCCGGAATACCGCCAATGACCAACACCTCAGATTTAAAGCCTGCGATACGCCTTACAGGGAAATTTACTACTGCGACCACTTGCCGTCCAATCAGTTGTTCAGTTTCATATCTTCGCGTAATTTGAGCCGAGGAGAATTTAATCCCAACCTCTCCAAAATCAATCTCTAATTTTATGGCTGGATTTCGTGCCTCCGGAAATGGTTCTGCATTAATTACAGTACCCACGCGGATATCTAACTTCAAAAAGTCCTCAATAGTTACCATCAGTTTCCCCCCTTTTTTATCAGTTTTTTGATATTACCCTAAAATTGTTTTTCAGGCAATCCATTCCAATAAATTATCCCTTCTGATACATTGTCTTATATTTTATAGACGTATAATGGAGCATAAAATGTTTTATAAGATTAAAGAATTTAATTTCAGAGTACGAAAAAAAGCCCGTTCTTCCTTGACAGGATGAGCGGGCATTGTCAGTTCAGAAACTACAACCATTCCCATGAAGGATGGCAATCATTGTATTCCATTTTCTTAATATAACCTTAAAGGTTAGTTAACAAAGAATCCACCTGTGGGACACTGCTTCCATATATAATGGGTTGCAAGTAGAACGAATGCAGATAAGCTAGATACAAATGTTTACTTTTCTGGGGGGCAGACAACATGAATTACAACAGAGAAACTGGAAAAGAAATAATTAAAACATTGGGAACCAGTCCCTACGTTCTATGGTGTTACTTAAAGGATAGAAATTTTGTTACCCCTTCCATTAAAGAAATGGAGCAACACTTTGGCAGAAACCAAAGGACCATTAGAACTTGGATAAAAAAATTAGAAGAGCATGGGTATCTTAGTGATTCTGCTTAAATCGCGGTTGATTAGACGAACCACTTTCCCCTGTACATAAAAACGAGAATAGAGATGTTCTCGTTCTTTTTTACTTTATAAACTACTCCATAATCCCCATATGCAGCAAAACCAAATAATGTATTTGTGCTGTTATTGGCAAATTATGCTCCTTTTGATATAAACAAATCGACGTAGCCTATATCATCCGTGATATTGGACGAACCGTAACTGCTCCATTTAGATAAAAAGTTGTTTATAGACATGAAAAGGTTCAGTGTTTCATTAACACTGAACCTTTATTATATCTAAAACCGCTGATAGCCTGTCATCAGCGCTATTGAAATATTTATTTTGTCAAAACTTCCCTGTTGTTAAGCGGTTGAACTGGTCGATGGTTATCTGGGAATATGGCACCAAAGGCCTCAACTTGCTCTTTCGACATTTCTATAGGCTTTTCAAATAAGATCCATTTGACCCCTTCTGAACAAGGAGGAGTAGTTAATGACCCGCTATAACGGAATGTTTTCATTTCTTTAGGCAGCAAATTTACTAAATCAACTGGATTTTCTAACTCTACATCTTCTTTTGTTTGTTGCTTCGGTAGTTTAGACCAAATTTCGGCCAATTCCTTGTTCCCGTCGCCAACTTTTATTAAGAAACCGAGGACCGCAAGGTTTCCTTCACTATTTTTATGTACGAGATGCCCTTCCATGTCGAAGGTTTGTCCATTTATGGTGTTCTCGCTAGGCTTGTGAAAGTGCATTTGTACCAGTTTATATTCTTCACCTTCCACTACAATAGAATTGCTGCCTGACTTATCGTTGGCTTGAATGGTATGCCCGTTATTCATAACTGTAAAAGTAGTAGGGCTGTAATTAATTTCTATATCTTCTAAAGATTTATCCAACTTAACATTGGACAGCTCAATGTCGATGGGGGATTGCTCTCTTCCATCTGCACACGTTGAAAAACTGGGGTCTAATCCAGCCCATTTATTAGGTCCAGTTTCTCCTTCGTAGGACCAATGGGGTTTCGTGTGGGTTTCGCTGGTTTTGCTTGTGACGATAACCGCCTTTTGATTCGAATCCCACTCCACTTTGGCTCCAAGTTCCTCAGCAAGGAAGCGTGCAGGAACCATAGTCCGTCCGTTCATCATTTGTGGAGGCACATCTGAGTGAATTTCTTTTCCATTCACAATAAGTTTTACTTCGGAAGGCGCAGCAAAAGCAATCCCTGTAAACAGAATGGCTCCTACGGCAACCCCGCTTATAAAGTCTTTGGCTCTGATCTTTTTCAAACTCTCCAACCCCCAAGAAAATATTTTAATAATTAAATAACATCAATATTATACCAATGGGGGAAAAAATGTGTAATTTTGTTCATAAAAAAAATATTTACTATTAATTCAGAGAAGTTGTTAACTCAATAACAAAAAGAGGAGCCGTCTTCAACGCAGCTCCTCAATCTATCAATCCCTATTTTTCTTGGACATCAACTATGATGGTACCCAACAACTCTACTTCAATGTGAGCTTCTTAGTTTCCTTTTGAAGATAAATTCAAGTATTCTGCCGATTCAGCGTATTGTCTCCCGTTAGACAACGAATAATTCGCTTTTCATGACAGTTACGGCTTGTCCTCCCATGACAACCCTGTCGTTCTGCAAATTGATTTTAAGCACGCCGCCTCGTGCAGAAGCCTGATAGGCATACATTTCCGTTTTGCTCCAATAAGGTGCTAGGCCACAGTGCGCAGAGCCCGTAACGGGATCTTCATTGATCCCAACAGCCGGGAAAAAGCATCGCAAAATAAAATCAAATTCATTCGATTTGCTTGTTACAAGGATCCCTCTGGTTGGAATCGCCCCTAACAATGAAAAGTTAGGACTTAGATTCTTGATGACCTCTTCGGATTCAATTTCAATTAAGTAATCAAATCGATTTCTGCCCACGTATATAGGATCAATATGTACACGGGGTAACGGGGGTATTTAGGCTTGGAAATAGTGCGTAAAAATATGCACAATAATTTTTTATCTTCGGGGGTAGTGTTGAAACAACGTCAAAAAGTAAGGACTTCTTGAATCAGGAAAGAAAGTCATTCTGATACCTCTTTTACATGCTTCATAACCCACTTGTGGTGCATGTAAAACAAGCTAAATAAAATCCAATCACTAAGATAAGAATAACCCAAATTCCACCATAAGCCGTGTTCGATGTAATTGATTTTTAGGGATATCCACTCCAGTAGGATACATGGAATCGTCCAATAAAAAATATGTCGTGCTACCGTTATAAAAGTTTGTTTTCTTGGAAGTGCTTGAATAAACAAAAATACAACCACAGGATATACAGTGTACGTGTGAATCAATTGCTTAAAATACAAGTTCCACGAAGTTTGACTGGGATAATTCCACAATGGATAAGGAATCATTAGCAAATCGGTCATGGTAGCGATCAGTGAAGCAACCAAACATGTATGGATAAAAACAGGAAATTTAATCTTATCACCAAAAAATAAAAACAGAAGGAGTGACGTGATACACAGACCAATAGCAAAAGGCATATTTGCAACCTCGGTAATTAGGATAATAAGATATTTGTTTTTATTATCCCCAATTTTCCTCCTTTCTCCACCCTGCCACTTATACATGGGAGTACATGCGGAAGAACAAGCGGTCTCCCTGTTGAAATAAGAATTGAAAATACAGGGTTCCATTATTTCTTAAAGAAATAAAATTAGTCTCCGAATATCCTTTATCCAAGTTTTAGCGTGCATAGACCTTTTTACCTATTGGGAATCTATATTGAAATTATTAGTTTTTAGTTTCTTTGAACGCGAAGGTGAGTGGCTTTCAAACGATGGATAACAAGGTTACAACATACGAGGACTTAAAAAAAATACGAACAGAGTTAAAACATGCAATGTTGGAACAATGGAAGAATGACACAGTTTTGACATGGAAATGGTGGTTGCTTGTTTTTTTAACTGTCGTTACGTTTATCTGCCAAAAACGCACGCATAAAACAAGATCTTAAACGGGTTTCTACTCACCATATTTCCATTCAGAACTGTTAAGCCAAACGTTATTGTACAGATTACCTTTGAAGCGCCTAAAGGTGGAACTGTGATTAGTGCAGGACGGGATTTCATTGGTAAGATAGATCAACCGCTTGTCCAATCTAGTGCTCCGAAACCTAACAACCGTTGGTTTATGGCTGTCCTTAATTCAGGCAACACCAATAAATCATTCAGACCTTACCTAATAACGAAACAGGATAACTTTAAAAGCAAATAGAGAATCCACCCTCAGTTTCCAAGTCCAATGGGGGTATAGCTTACTACAATATTTTGTCGTACTAATTAAATCGTCCAATCAAAACTTATCATTCTACCGTCTAATATAATGAGGATTATATTATATTGCCACTTGGCAAGGGGTGGTTCGAATGATTATCGAAGTTCAGGAAATTGTCCCCCGAGTTAATGAACTACTAAAATACGGCCAAACGATAGCACCTACGGAACAGCATGCAAGCTTAATCATGCGGTGGCACATTTTGAAAGACAAAAAGTTCACGGTCGAAAAAATAGGAAATGGATGGCTGGTCAAAATTAATAAATAGCCTAATAAAGGAGGTACGTTTCCATATGGAGAGACGTGCCTCCCATTATTTCGCCTTTATCTTATTTGTTTTTGGTTTTAATTGACGATTTTCCATCTATTCACCATCCCCTTTTCCCGACCGGACCCACTGGCTCTCTAATATCCTTCCCCTTGATCAATTCGGAGGAAGTAAAAAAAAGCCTAACGGTTTTACCGTCAAGCTAATATGCATGCTATTGGATATCGAAAACTTGAATCATCCCTGTATCCTTTCCATCATGTCCGTGAACATGAGAGAGTAAGTGGCAGTGGAATAGCCATTTGCCTTTCTCATTCGCCGTAAATTCTATATCATATCGGTCACCAGGCATAAGATCAACCGTATCGGCCATATATTGAGCTGCCTCAGGAAGTTCATGGCCGTCTTTGGCTACGATCTTGAAAGAATGTCCATGCAGATGGAATGGATGAATTTGATTTCCTACATTGGCAAGGCGGACGCGCATCCATTGTAACAACAATAGATATAGTTTTATGTGAGAAATATCACATATAATGTGAAAATGTGATCATAAATAAATCCCCATTTCGTCTTCAAATATAAAAAGACCTGAATCGTTAAAACGATAGAGGTCAATGTAATCTGTAAAATTAGATTGCCACATAAAAAAAGCAAGCTATTCAGCCTGCTTAAATCTTGATGAATACATTACAGCCAGCTTCTCCTCTGATTCCGCGGATTTCTTGATCATCGTTCAAACATCGAACGGAACAGCACAGCATGAGCGACTTCTTCTGACTTCCCTAAACGGCCGATCGGATGTAAAGCAATCAGCTGATTCTTCGCTTCTTCATCTCAAGTGTGAAAAATTCCTCAATTCAGCCATCTTTTTTCACTAAAAGATCGACGATTTCCTCTCTTTCCCTTTCAGCAACAAGGGCGGACAGAACATGCCGCTTGGATAATTGGTCTACGGCTTCATGTTCGGCATACAGCACTTTCTTCATGGCCGTTTCAATCTGCTCTAGCTGCAGCTCAGGATGCATTTCGGACAATTCCTCCAATTTTTTGTAGGCCCCATCTAATTTATTCCTGTATTCGTGATCCAGCCGTGCAAACACCACTTGGGAGATGATCGCTTCCTCCCTCATCGCTTGCAATTCCTGTCGTCCCGCTAAATACCGATGAACTTTACTGATAGCCGCTTCGTATTCAGCGATTTCCTCCCCTTCACTTCGCACCCCTAGAATGGCAACGAGAGGCTTGATCGTAATCCCCTGGATGATGAGGGAAAATAGAACGACACCGAACGCAAGCACAATCACTTCTTCGCGGCCCGGAAACGTAAGGGGCAAACTCAAAGCCAAGGCAATTGAAAGCGAACCTTTTAAACCGCCCCAATTGAAAATATGCTTCCACGAAGAAGGAATATATTTACTAAAGGCCAAGCTGGCATAAACTGCAACACTTCTCGCGATGAGAACAACCACAATGGCCAAAGCGATCATCGTCCATTTATCGGACAAATCAATCCGCGTAATCTCCAACCCCACCATTAAGAAAACCAGGGAGTTCGCTACTAACGCTGTAACATCCCAAAAGGTTCCAATATTTAATTTCGTTGTAGGTGACATCCCAATTCGCGCTCCATAATTACCGAAAATAATTCCTGCAACAACAACTGCGATGACACCCGAGACGTGAAAATATTCCGCAATAAAGAAGCTTCCGTAAAACAAAATCATGGAAAATATAATCTCCAGCGGATAGTCATCGTAGAATCGGGTGACATGAGAAAAGATGTAGGCCAAAACCGCCCCGATCACGATGCCGCCGAATGCGACTTTAAAAAACAAACCGATTCCAAGGACGAGTCCTCCCCAGCCCATTTCCATGTATTGCAGCAAATACACAGAGGATATGCTAAAAAGAACGACAGCTACACCGTCATTGACAAGACTTTCCCCTTCCATAACAGTAGCCAGCCGGTGACTGACACCGAGTCGCTTGAAAATGGAAAGCACACTTACTGGGTCCGTGGCAGCCATCAGGGCTGCAAACGCGAATGCGACTTGCAGGGAAAGACCTAACAATTGAAAGGCCAAAAATCCCGTAACCATAAAACTGATCAAGGTCCCTGGAAGAGCCAAGGCAAGAATCGGTTTCCAGTTCTCCTTCAAATGGTAAAACGGGAGCTTCAAGGTCGCTTCACCCAACAGGGACGGCAAAAAGATGGATATGATGGCAAATCGAAATACTTCATCTTCGGCCACGAATTCCTTTAGTTCGTCCAATCCGGGAATGTGGACCAGACCGATAATAGTCCCTACGACAACCAGTGCGATCGGATACGGCTGATCCAGCTTTTTGGCGATCGCCGTGACTCCTGCTGCGATGGCAAGCAGCAAAAGCACTAATTCGAATTGACTTTCCATGAATATCACTCCACTCCATTTAGAACATAGCATTATTTTACCATTTATTTGTATTTGTTATTTTCACGGTGGAACCGGCTTTGTTGGTTTTGTTACAACATTGTCGCAATTGATATGACGACATTATTTAATAATCACGATTCCTGTAGGCATCCAAGAATAGCACATTGACGGTTATTGCGTCCAAATGGGCACAATAAAACCGAATAAATCTTGAGGAGTTGAAAACCGTGGAGAAAAAAGAATCCAGCCTAAGAAGGTTTATGGTTAGTGAGGATACCGTCCCTTTGGAAGCACCTGTTGTGGAGGATGGAAAAGACCCCATCATAACGAATCACCCTTATTTTACGGAAAGGCCTGCGGAAACCTTTCTTGATGAAGATGCTGCTGTCAATATTAATAATAGTGAGATGACAACAACCCCTAAAGAATACGAATAAACGAATAAATCCCCACCGCCGTGCGAGCAGTGGGGATATCCTATGTTATCACATAAACTAAACGTTATACTCTTCGATTTTTATTATTTTACCCGTATCTGAATCAATCAAGATAATTAATATTGCCGGATAATTGTAGCCATAGCTCCCTAAACTCACAAACCAGCAGCGTCCTTCTCTTAACTCGGTTTGGGTAATCCGAAAGGATTCTCTCTTAGTCTGAGGGTATTGCCTGTTGGCATATTCCATCGCAATCGCTTGAGCTTCAGTTAAGGTGACGCTTATCTCCGGAGTTTCCTCCGAATCGATATCCGTCAGAACAGGGATAAATATCGCAATAGCAATAGCAATGAAGAATGCTAATATAGCTAGGTTTAATCTATTCATTGCTGCTTCCCTCCCCGACCGATCAACTTTGTTTAATTTAAACTTTTCTATACACCCTATAATAAAACATACTCCATTTATTGCTCAATATAAAATAAAACAACACTGGAGTTCCTTCGAGGTTTTACCACAAAGACATACCACAACCCTTGGCACTGCTATAATTTAAATTGGCTTACCAGTCCTTCCAGTTGTTCCAAATCCTACTTCCTAACCGGAACCCAAACCTCACATTTATAATCCGATGCATAGATATCACCGGCTGGATAGACCTCAAGCTCTGGTGCACAATCATGCTGATATCCAGTCGAAGGGAACCACTCGGTGAATATCCTTCGTGTTACGTCCTGAATAGCGCCAGGCAAGGGTCCGACAGCTTCAAATACAGCCCAGGTTGCTGCCGGAATGGTTACGGAAGTATATCCTTTCGGAAGGGTGTCTTCGGGTGTCTCCGCTCCTATCATATAAGTGAAAAATCCTTGATTAAAGTTTTGCAAATCCATGCTTACCCCCAAGACACCTAACTGGCCTGCCTTTGAGCAAATCCACTCGTATGAGCCCTCGTTCATGCACTCCTCCCAGAATTTGGGCACCTGTTTGAAGTTTTCTCCATCAACTGCCGTTATTCTGGTTTGTTTGCCCACTACGGAAAAGCTTTCTTTATCCACAATTTTATAATTCATATTTTTATCTCCTTTAATTGAAATGTGAAAGGAGAGCTTGGGATAGGCCATGAGTTTCGCTCCCGGCTCGCGCGCAGCCGAAGGGCTTATTCCATGCATTTTCCTAAATGCTTTTGTGAATGCTTCTGGTGTTGTATATCCATACCGAAAAGCGACATCGATGATCTTTTCACCAGATAAAATATCCTGTGCAGCGAGCGTAAGCTTTCTTCTGCGTACATATTCAGCCACTGTCACACCCGTTAACATATAGTACATCCGCTGAAAGTGAAACGAAGATGACAAAGCAATTTTCGCTACCTTCTCCATTTCCAGCTTTTCTGTCATGTTAGCCTCAAGATATTCTACTGCATTGTTCATTGCGTTAAGCCAATCCATAAAATCTCTCCTCTCCATGTCTATCTTAAATGTTGCTTATTTATAATGTCCTGTCTTTAAATGCTACGCAGTGACAGGTATCGCTCCTTTAAAAGAAAAACAGCCGCCGGCAAAAGCGGGCAGCCTCAAAGTATATGACAAGATTCCGTTTATTGGATAGCCGTTTCATCCATATAGAAAACTTCCCAGATATGGCCATCAATGTCCTGGAAGCTCCAACCGTACATAAACCCGTGGTCCTGCGGATCGTTCGCCGGGCTTCCCCCAACAGAAAGTGCTTTGTTTACGATCTCATCAACCTGCGCCCGACTATCAGCGGACAGGGCTACAAGCACTTCCGTGCTTCTCGTCGCATCAGCAAGTTCTTTTTTCGTAAAGGTCTGAAAAAACGATTCCACCAGCAGCATCGCGTAGGTATTCTGGTTGATGACCATACAAGCAGCTTTGTCATCCGTAAACTGCAAATTAAACTCAAAACCGATTTGCGAAAAGAAGTCCATCGTTTTCTTGAGATCTTTGACCGGCAGGTTAATAAAGGTTTTGCTCAATTGGAGTGCCAACATGAATCACCTCAACGCATTATTGGAAATACAAATTTTTCCTCATCCCATTATAGCATATTTCATCTGCTAGATTTCTATATTTTAGCAATAGCACTGACAGTACAAGAAAAAAGAGTGACTCCTTATGACCGCAAATTGCGGAAGAGAGCCACTCTTTTCGAAAATATATTACTCAGTCATTTTAGTACACATCACGCTGGTAACGCCCTTGCTCTTGCATATCATTCAGATACGCTTCGGCTGCTTCACGGGTCATGGCGCCTTCTTTTTCGATCACATCGATCAACGCGCTGTGGACATCTTTCGCCATATATTGCTTATCTCCACAAACGTAGAAGTATGCTCCATTTTCTAGCCATGCGAACAACTCTTTGCTGTTTTCAAGCATTTTGTGCTGTACATATACTTTTTGCGCCGTATCGCGAGAGAATGCAGTATCGATTTTTGTCAGTACTCCATCTTTTTGATACTGTTCTAACTCGTCTTGATAAAGAAAATCGGAAGCGGCATGCTGGTCTCCGAAAAATAGCCATGATCTTCCTGGTGCTTTAGTCACTGCACGCTCCTGGATAAAGGAACGGAATGGTGCAATGCCTGTCCCTGGCCCAACCATAATGATATCTTTATCTTGAGATTCTGGCAGATGGAAGTGTTTATTTGGCTGAATAAATACTGGAAGCGTATCTCCTTCTGGAAGACGCTCAGCAACTAATACAGAACAAACTCCTTTTCTTTCGCGTCCGTGAGTCGTGTAGCGCACGGCACCGATGGTTAGATGCACTTCCTCAGGATTAGCGGCAATGCTACTTGCAATGGAATAAAGACGCGGTGTCATTTTTCTTAATAGAGACACAATGTCTTGGGCAGATGCGTTCCATGGACCGAAATCGCGCAGCATATCGAGCAAATCACGCCCGTTGGTATATTCTTTCAGTTGGTTTGCATTTTCAACCAGCAAAAGCTTTCGGAACTCTTCATTTTCTGTAAATTCCACGGCCTGCTGTAAGATCTTTTTCGACAGGAGGGTAATTTCAAAGTAGGTAGTTAGCGCTTCCTTCAGTGAAAGGGTATCCCCTTGCTTATTAATTTCTACTAGCGTTTCATCATCCCACTTCATTTCCTCAAGAAGGGCAGCCACTAGTTCTGGATCATTTGAAGGGATAATGCCAAGCGCATCACCCGGGATATACGAAAGGTCAGATCCTTTTAGCGATAACTCGAGATGCCTCGTTTCTTTACTGGAACCCGCACCATTTAAATTTACATTTTTGAGAACTTTCGCCTGAAATGGGTTGGTCCTAGAATATGTTGTTGGCACCTTATTGACTGCATTAACTTGCTCAGTAATTTGCATGCTCTTCACCCCATAAATGTTTATATAAATCTAGGATAACACAGGATGAGAAATTCAGATATATGTTTTTTTCACACAGATGTCAAATTTATTTATATTTATACATTGTAGCAAGTTAACAGTCTTATTATACTAACATCCCATTTGGGGATGACAAACGGAGCGATGATTCGCTCCCCGATACTGGATTTAGTTAAGAAGCCATTCCCACACTTCGCCATCTTCATCATCAAGAACAACACCTTGCAGATCAAAGCCATTTTTTCTTAGTATGGATTTAGATGCATTTTGTTCAGGCAATGTTCGGGCTGTAACCATAAGTTCTGGATCGAATGATTTAGCAATATGAACCAAAGCAGCACATGAAATGACCATATCCCTGACCCTCGTTCTTTTAAAAAGCGAAGTAACTGATCCAAGGCGGATTATAGCCTATTTTCTTATAATACTCATCCTGATTCTCTAGAACCATGGAACAATATGGGTCATCCGTTGCCAGTGGTTCACCGATGCCAATGGGTTTAAGGGTTAATTTCAACGTATTTTCCTCCATTTTATCAAATGAAGTATCCTCCGCTGCAATTCCACTTGGAGGATACTTAGTTAAGCTAAGACATCTTCTCCGTACACCATATTTCATCTCTCCTTGAATAAGACAAAATCATTCTATCAAATTTCTAAAATGGTCACCATTCCGCTCCATTACGCTTTAGCTTTGTTATATCCGCGCTCACCATAAGGCTGAAGCTGATCCAGCCACTTTTGTTCCAGCTTTTTCAACTCATCCTTTGCATCAAAGTATCCGTCCTCTTTCTTTTTTAGGGTTTCTAACACTTCAAAGACAAAGGCTTCTTCTCCAAATTGATTCCATTCCTCCTGAAGCAAGCGGTTGTAATGACTGCCTAATCTCAAGGTAAGGAGCTTTCCATTCATGGTTTTTAAATTCATTGTACTGTCGACAAAAGCCTTCTGATTTTTGGTATTTTTTATCTGGTAAACTCCTGCAGGTCTTTCCGTTTCTTTATATTGTTGTTTCAGTTCCTTTCGGCGATCCATGGGTGCCTCATCCTTCCTTTATCTCATTTTTTACGCCAATAAAGGCTGCCGTCAGCCTTTCGGTCTAAAAAGCCGTATTCGATCAAATATCTCCTGATCGTGACATAGTCACTATACACGCCTTTCAATATCTGATTGATTTCTTTCTCATCATAGGTTTGTTCACTTTGAAAATGCTTGGCAATCTCCCGCAGGACGATCAGCTTTTGTTTTTCTCTTGGGGGAAAGGTTTTCAATGGTCCCTTTGTGCCTTCCGGAAAGTATTTGTTCAAGATTTTATCGTTCTCTTCCTGGGTGACATTGTATCGATCATCGACCATCCTTGCCGTTTTATGAACTCCTATGAAGGTCGGGGCGTGTTCATCCTTCTCTTTCAAGAGCTCCATGATGGCCAAGAATACTTTCGACTGACGTTCCTTCTCTTTTAATACAAAGCGATGATTCCGAATCGTGGAAGCACTGCCGATGTTCATTTCCGCTTGGACTTCTCGATCACTTTTCCCCTGATAAAAAAGCTGGAGAAGAGTATTTTGATGCTCGGTCAAACCTGTGAGTTTCTTATCCAATCGGATCAGATAATCGAATACCGATTGATGTCCCTTTTCAATATGAGTGCGCATAAAACGTTCTGCTTCGTAGAAGATACCTTCATCTGAATAAATGATCCCTCTTTCCGTCACTGTGCCGCAAAGCAGGCAGCTATAGAGATCTCCCTCTTGTATATACCCACGTTTCAGTTCCTCCAGCGATGCATTCCAAAACTGTTCCGAAACATCCACTTTACAAACACTCCCTTAAATTGTTTGGTTATTATATAGACATATTACATTTTTATCCATTAATATTCAAGAAGGTATTTTAATACATGATCCGAACTCCCCGAGGTCGATCATTTTTTAGCGAAAGGTCGGTTTGAGTTGGAGATTCTCCAATTAAACGTTGAAATCATTACTTTTTCTTGTAAATAGGTGGAAAAAAGACCACTATTCGCGGTAATCGTACCAACAATATGGGACCTAGACTGAATTAGGTGGAGCCACTATTTCGCCTTTATCTTAGTTGATTTTGGTTTTAAGTGTCGTTATTCCACTTATTTAACCTTCGAACAATGGACCAGATCCCCAAAATGAAAAGGCTGCTCCCCAACAGATCGCTACCGACCTTTAGGGACAGCCTCATCCTTCATACCAAGCTCTTTAATACTTTTTCTAATTATGTTAATATTTGGTTGATTGGTAGACCAGCCATAATGATGAATTTATATCAGTTGAAGAAGGAGAAATCTTCGCATGCCTCAATCCATACTTATCGACCATTCGCAAAAAGAATTCCCGGAATTTTTGTATATGACATTGGACTCAAATAGCTATACTCAAACGATTTTCAAAAATGATATAGATATTTTTAGCTATAGGCTTTATATACCTAAAGGGATTCGAAGCCACTCCAGTGGAACATCAGTTCCCTTAGTCATCATGCTTCATGGGTGTGACCAAACGCCAGAAGAGTTTGCTGAAGAAACGCAAATGAACGAGCTTGCTGAAAAAGAAAACTTTATTGTCCTATATCCTGAGATGAATAACCTGGCAGATTGGTTTATTTTTAGGTCTTTGCTTTTTAATCCTTATCTTTTTTATTTCCTGACCCCTTTACAGATCAGATGGTTAAGGGATTATGTTCGACTACATGGACCGGTTCTAAAAAAGAATGTTCTTCAGTCTTACCCGGGTTTGTTGAATTGGGTCAGTCAGTATATCAAGATGTATCCATTTTTCAGTGACTATTATGAAGAATTGAATTCAACCGATTGCTGGAATTGGTTTTTTGATGAAAATCAGCATCGTGACAAAGGACAGCCTCAAATCATCATTGAAATCATCGACCAAGCGAAAAGCTTTTTAGAAGATGAATATCATATTCTGATTGATGAGAAAAAGACTTATGCTGCCGGTTTTTCCGCTGGCGCGGCGATGACAGCAATTCTCGGGGCCACTTATCCCGATAGATTTCATAAAATTGCGATCTGTGCTGGCGTACCGTACAATGCAGCAAAGCCACGCAACAGAAATGATCTTAAAAATATTTTTCAGGATGCGGCTTCTGTGATGGAGACTGGCGTCGAAGATCCCTATGAATGTGGTGACAAGGCCTTTGAGGAAATGGAAAAAGGATTTGAAAAAGCAGGAAAAAGAACTTTGCCTGTCCTTATTTTGCAGGGAACGGATGATAGCATCGTACGTCGAGTGAATGGGGATCAAGTTTTTATCCAATGGGCGCAAACCAATTTTCGCATTGAAGGTGGCCAGGGACGTGTACCGACCAGTTTCAGCCATCCTGTCCAAGCCCATGAAAATGGACGAGACTATAAAGAATATATTTATAAAGATAAAAATGGTTACCCTTTAGTCCAACTCCGGGTCATCGAAGGGCTAGAGCACAAATGGTCTGGCGGAAATGTTGAGGGTTCGTATACCGATCCCCATGGCCCCAAAGCAACAGAGCATATTTGGAGATTCTTTAACGAAAAAACTCCTTCATTGTAAACCCATACAAAAGAAGGAGCACTAAATTTATTTAAAACGAATCATCATACCAATAGAAAGGATGATCATCCCAGCTATGCCAATATAAAATACACTTTGCCAAAGTACATAATTCATTGATACTTACCCCCCATAAGTTTCACATGATATTTTCTTCATCTACAGATAATCTCACACTTCGTATCCTTGTCGTATTTTTTGGGGGTCGTTTCTATTTTTCTTTTTCTATATCGTTATTGTGGACTGTCAAATGAAAACAAAGGAACGGCATATGTTTGCCTGATGCAATAAAACGTAAAACCGCCTAACGGGTTAGACGGTTTTACAGGACTAAATATATAGCAAGCTAAGCACTAATAAATCATATAAAACCAACGGCAGGATAAACGCACTTCCCCATTGCCGACCATTCCCTTGCATTGCCGGAACGCTTAAGTACACATGGTTTCACCCATTCCCTACACGATTGGACGGATGTCTAGGATTTTCATTTTAGGCTCATATTTTAATGCCCATTGGTCCCCTTCGGAGTAAGAAACAGGACTACTACTTTAAAGGAATTGCAGGGATCCTTTGTTTCTCAACTTTTTAGTTCCCAAATAGCCATCGAATAGCCTCTTTCACTTTTCCTTTGATGTTCTTTTGGCGAATTTCCCTCTGAATTAAAGAGTACTCACGTCTCAGCTGTTTCAATATCCTCTTCTTTGCTTCTTCGCTCTCTGCAATAATTTCAAAAATTCTCATCTGTATCTTCCTTCCTAACCAGCCAATAGTAAATAGCTCTTAATAAGAAGACGGTTCAAGGAGGTAAAATGTTACAAAAGTACTATAAAAAGAAATAAAAAAAGAGGTTGTCCCAAAAGCTGGGATGAATATCTAGAAGGCTGGTTTCAGATAACAGGAGGAAGTCCGAATATTTTTAAAAACGGGAACCTTTCAGCTGAAATAAGCGGAGGGGATATATCCACAATACAACAAATATTCAAATTTTAAATATCAAACTCCGTTGCGGAGGAGAATCCCTTGACTAGCCTTAACCCAAATGCATAAACGGGCTGACTAGAACCAGCCCGTTACCCTCATCTGTCTAAGTGTTTATCCTCTCATACTGCATCCAGCCCGCTTCGGTCCTTGTTGCTTTATACTTTCCGTATGAAAGCAACTTCAGGGCCGATCGGTAGGCGACTCCAAACCCGACCGACAGCTTTTGGCCTTCATCCAAGCTCTCCGGGTATCCGGTCGATTCAAACACATAATAAGCTGCATGCAGGCAAGGCAACGTTTCTTCTGCATTAAAGCCGTATGAACCGGCATCCTCCAAAACAGAATCCAATACTGTTCTCCTCTGCCCCTTTGAATCTACCCATTCTCTTTGCAGCAAATCCCGTATCGGCTTTGACAAGATCGTTAACAATTCCTCTTTCACGAATTCAACCTCACTTGAATAAAAATGTTTGTCCTGTTGTATTATTCCAAGACCTTATCTTCCCAATTCTTAACCGTATATTGGTTTCAGCCCATAAATAAAAGGACTTGAGTCTCAAAGTAAGTTGCTTTTAGACTCAAGCCCCATTTCTTTATTTTTGGAAATCATTCAATAAGGGAAGTTGAATAGTAAAGACAGTGCCTTCTCCTTCTCTGGAAACAAAATGGATTTGTCCTTGATGTTGGCTGATGATATTATAACAAATCATTAATCCGAGCCCTGTCCCTTTAGCTTTTGTGGTATAGAAAGGCTCACCTAATTTGGCTTTAATATTTTCGGGAACCCCTTTTCCATTATCTGCTATTTTAATGATAACTTCATCTTGATGAGAATAAGCTGAGATCCAAATCGACCCGCCATCTTCAAGGGCTTCTATAGCATTTTTTATTAGATTCATAATAACTTGCTTGATTTGTTCTTCATTGCATTCGCAGTAGAGGTGGCGATCCACTTCTCTAAAATCTATCAAAACATTTTCCATATTCGCTTGAGACTGCATTAAAATGCATACGTCATTAAGAAGTTTGCCGACATCTGATTTTTTCATTTCTAAGGAAACGGGCTTGCCCAAGACTAAAAGCTCACTTGCGATGGTTTCAATCCGGTCAATCTCTGCATCGATAATGGGTTGGAAATCTGTAAAATTATTCGTTCCTTCATTGGCTAATTTCAGAAACCCTTTAATTGCTGTCAGCGGATTTCGGATTTCATGGGCAATGCTCGCAGCCAGTTGACCGGCAATTCCTAACTTTTCATTTCGGATAAGCAGCTTTTGATATTCTTTTCGTTCCCGAATATCCCTTACGATGGAAATCGTAGCTTCTTGTAAATCTTCAAAAACAAAGGGATACGATAAAACCTCTACATTAACCTTTTTTCCTTTTAATGTATTTAGTATTTGTTCAACAGCTTTAAAACCGGTTTCCTTCATTCCACCAGGAAAAGTAGGATCGGTCAGGTCCCGTAATGATTTTCCTATTAAAAGCTCTTTTTGCTCAGCTTCCATGAGTTTTAATGCTGATTTATTCGCATAGACAATCGTTCCGCTTGATATGATGAAAGTAGCATCCGGCATTTCTTCTATAAAATGCAAATAGTGAGCATGCGCGGCTTGGAGGTGAGAGATCGTCTCCACATAGTTTGCCTCCATCATAACGGAGGGAGAAAGTTTTTCCTCTTTATAAAAGCCGGATACGGTGAACTCTGTATCCGTCATGATGTATTGGTGATGCTTCATGAGTTCCATATAAAGATCCAATGGGAGCTTCATGCCATCATAGGCACATACTCCAAAGGAATTTACTTGATTTATAAATTCGTCTGCAGACATTTCGTATTTTTTTATCTTTTCCAAAAGGTCAACTTGCCCATCTAACCACTTTACCTTACCCCAGTGTCTAATCGGACCTTGTTCCAATAAGGGCTCTAACAGACTTGAAAATGTACGGATGACACTCTCCGTATCAAAAATTTCATTCGTTTTATAGAATTCATCATGATCATTAAAAATAATGGTCTCCAGCTGTTCCTTCGTATATCCTTTTTCAGTTAACCTTTGCTGGACAGCATGAAAAACAGACTGTTCATCTACAAAGATGATTCCCTGGTTTAACGACAACCCGCTAGATATAAAATGAAACGCATTTTCTAAGTACTTTTCCTTATCCATAGAAACATATAAAATATGTGTGCCATTTGTAATTTTCGTGTTACATGTAAGTGCTACTTCAGGGTGCAAAATATTTTTGGGCGTTAGGATAGCCATATAATCCCTCTCGATCCTCAAGCTTTACTACCCATTATAGCATGGAATGATAATCTCTGGTCTAAATGTCCGCATTGTGTCTCCTCCGCTATGGATTCCATCAGAAGGGAAAAAGAAAGGCCCTATCTCTAATTGATAGCGAAGCCCTCTATTCTTTCTACAATGAATCCATTTCCCAGACAGAATACAAGCCCATCACTCCTCAATGGCAATTTTAATTCCTTAAACAAATAACGCGCGGAATCCTTGTATCCCTCCGATACAAAAATCATGTTCTACAATGGAACATGCGATACACTTCCTCGTCCTACAATGTCTAATTTGAATGCGTTTCCAACTTGGCACACTTCTTGCTACTCATAACAAGTGTAAAAACAATTTCTTAGGAGGGATCCATGATGATCTATGTACAACCCAATCAAGCCGGCTCAAAAGTATCCTTTAAAAAACGCTATGAGAACTTCATCGGCGGCCAATGGGTCGCACCTGTCAAGGGACAATACTTCGATAATATTACGCCTGTGACAGGACAAGTATTTTGTGAAATTCCACGCTCTTCTGCAGAAGATATTGAACTTGCACTCGACGCGGCCCATGAAGCTAAATCAGCTTGGGGACGTACTTCCGTCACCGAAAGAGCCAACATGCTCCACAAGATTGCTGATCGAATCGAAGCCAATCTTGAAATGCTTGCTGTAGCAGAGACTTGGGATAATGGGAAGCCTATCCGCGAAACACTGGCAGCGGACATCCCTCTTGCGATTGATCATTTTCGATATTTTGCATCATGTATTCGCTCCCAAGAAGGCTCCCTTTCACAAATTGATAACAATACAGTAGCCTATCATTTCCAAGAGCCGCTTGGTGTGGTGGCACAAATTATTCCTTGGAATTTCCCTCTTCTCATGGCAACTTGGAAGCTCGCGCCAGCCCTTGCTGCCGGCAACTGTGTCGTACTCAAACCAGCAGAACAAACACCTGCTTCCATTCTTGTCTTAATGGAGCTCATAAGCGACTTGATTCCTCCGGGGGTAGTTAACGTTGTCAATGGCTTCGGCGTAGAAGCCGGCAAACCATTAGCTACTAGCAGCCGCATTGCAAAAGTAGCCTTTACTGGCGAAACGACGACAGGACGTCTCATCATGCAATACGCATCCCAGAACCTCATCCCCGTCACGCTGGAGCTTGGTGGCAAATCACCCAATATTTTCTTTGAGGATCTCCTTGCCAAAGATGATGCCTTCTTCAACAAGGCGATAGAAGGGTTTGTCCTGTTTGCCTTGAACCAAGGCGAAGTGTGCACATGCCCCTCTCGTGCCCTTATTCAAGAGTCGATCTATGATCAATTTATGGAACAAACCCTTGCTCGCGTAGCGAAGATTGTCCAAGGTAACCCTCTTGATACCACTACAATGATCGGCTCGCAAGCTTCAAGCGAACAATTGGATAAAATTCTCTCTTATATCTCCATCGGCCAGGCAGAGGGTGCTGAAATTCTTGCCGGCGGAAAAAGAAATCAGCTTGAGGGTGATCTTGCTGGCGGATTCTATGTGGAGCCCACTGTATTATTCGGCCATAACAAGATGAGGGTTTTCCAAGAAGAAATCTTCGGTCCAGTCGTCTGCGCGACTACCTTTAAAAATGCCAGCGATGCCCTCGAAATAGCCAATGATACGCTTTATGGCCTCGGTGCTGGCGTATGGACGCGCGATATGAATACCGCCTTCCGTATGGGCCGCGGTATTGAAGCGGGTCGGGTCTGGACGAACTGCTATCATGCTTACCCTGCTCATGCTGCTTTCGGCGGATATAAAATGTCTGGTATTGGTCGTGAAAACCATCGAATGATGCTTGACCATTACCAGCAAACGAAGAACCTCCTTGTCAGCTACAGCCCAAACGCCCTTGGTTTCTTCTAATACCAAAGGATATCTCCATTCGTTAAGATATCCTTTGGCAGGAAGGAGGTTCCTGATGATTCTAAAGGTCCTGGCAACAGAGGAAGCTTTCATCTTAATCGAGAAGCTAAAAAGTCAACATGGTCCTCTCCTCTTCCATCTATCCGGCGGATGCTGCGATGGAAGCGCGCCGACGCGCTATCCTCAATCGGATTAGATGATTGGCGATGCGGATGTTTAGCGATGAAGAATATGCTTTTCTCAGCCAAGAGTGGGAGTCATCCTCGTAATATGCGATCTGCCATGGTGAGCTTTCCATGGCAGATCCTTTTCAATTTAACCCTTGTGAAGTTAATTCGACGTTTTTTCTTCAGAATCCCACTCGAATATTCCCTCCTTTACTCTGATAAGGCTAGACCATAGCTATTGTTCAAAGTTCCCGATAATTCCCAATTCTCCATTCTTAAGAACCTCATAACTTCGATTTGTAAAGCACCTTGATATCGTGGTAAATACCAAGATGCCTTTTTCTATGTTTCCGTTCATATGGAGTTCACAAAGCTGATTTATGGTGTTCATAGAAGCCCATACGTCTTATAGATAAAATAAGGATTTTCAGATAAGACCAGAGAGGAAATGCAGAAACGACTTCGAATAAAATCATATGAAGCTTCTTCATTTCATTAACTGGGATCAACAAGGGGAGGATTCAATATGCCAAACGTATTCGCGGAGGATGATACCGCTCACCGCTGTAAGTTTTTGGAGGTTTATACGCGATGAAGTCACTGTATACTCGCATTGTTCTCATATTTGTCAGCATTGTCATGTTTAGCCTGTTCGCGGCGTTTATTCTGAGTTCCTGGCTGTTTGACAGCAGAGCTCAAATTTTAATAGAAGAGATTCTTGCCACGAACGGCAATCAAATGATACACACCTATCAATCCACACCCTCTGCACAATTGGTTCCGTTTATGCAAAACCTATCCGGTCTTTCCTTTACCCATCTCCAACTTTACGATCAGACCGGTAAGCCCCTGCTTGACCAAAGCGAGTGGACGGTTCAGGTTCAACCGGATGATATTAAGCGTGTGATTGCAGGCGAGAAGGTAAGCGATACCCATAGCGCTGGCCACATGGCTACCCTTCCGGTCATCGGACTTCCGTTTCAGGCGGATGGTCAGCCTTATGCCTTATTTGTCACGATGAAGAGGAATAGTGTGGACGAGGAACTCATGAATTCCGTTCATCTGATGTACGTCCTGATTCTGTTTTTAGGAAGTTTTCTAATTCTTGTTGCAGCACGTTATCTCGTAACTCCCATTCTTCGGCTAACGGAAGCAACCAAAAGGATGGCGAGAGGAAATTTCGATGTGGTATTGCCCACTAACCGCAAAGACGAAATCGGAATATTAAGCGTTAGCTTTAACCAGATGGCAAATGAACTAGCGAAGCTGGATCAAATGCGTCGAGATTTTGTATCCAACGTCTCCCATGAAATTCAATCTCCTCTAACTTCCATTTCAGGGTTTAGCAAGGCGTTAAAGCAGAAGAAAATGAGCGAGGAAAGCCGCCTCCATTATTTAACCATCATCGAAAAAGAGAGCGAGAGATTATCGCGGTTAGGTCAGAATTTGCTTCGTCTGTCTTTTTTGCAGCAAGAGAATGAACCGTTAAAGGTCAGTCGTTACCGATTGGATGAGCAGCTTCGAAAGGTTATGATTGCATTGGAGCCTCTATGGTCGGAAAAGCAAATCGAAATCGAGCTTCAGCTTGAACCTCTTACCGTTCAAGCGGATGAAGACCAGCTTAGTCAGGTGTGGGTGAATCTGCTGAGCAATAGTATAAAGTTCACTCCAACACAAGGGAAAATTTTAATCGAAGCGGTCATGAAAAATAATCAGCACATTGTCTCCATAACGGATAATGGAATCGGAATTCCGGAAGAAGAACGGAAAAATATTTTTAAGCCGTTCCATAAAGTTGACAAAGCTCGCAATTCATCTGTAAAAGGGAATGGCCTCGGTTTAGCGATCGTAAGAAAAATCATCGATATTCATAAAGGAGATATTCAAGTATCCGGAAAACTGGGAACAGGTGCCACTTTTGAAGTGACATTGCCGCAGTGATTTCAGGAATTGCCGCCATTTGCTCACTTCTCCCCAAAACGCTTCGCTAATAAAACACAGTGGCACGGCTCATATTACAGTTGAGCATTGCTGGAATATTTTCAAGTGATTTCAACCATGGTATTTTATTATCAGGCAGCTAAGGTAGCTGGTATCATAGATTCACAAGACATCTGAACATGATTGGGGTTAAAATAATGAAATTTGGATTTGATATCGATGATACTCTTATTAATTTAAGGGAACATGCATTTCATTTGTACAATCAGAAGTTGAACCAAAATGTATCTTTAGATGTTTTTAATTCCTTAAAAACGCTGGAAATCCATGAGGCATTTGGTTTATCTGCTGAGGAAGGAAACCGGATGTGGATGAATCTTGCAGACGAAATTTATTACTCTTCCTGTCCTTCATTTCCACATGCTGTAGAAACGCTGCAAGAATTAGACAAGCAAGGTCACGAAATCTATTACATAACCGCCAGAAAAAAGGAGCATGGGGAGCGAACCATGAAATGGTTAAAAGAAAAAGGCTTCCCCGTTCAGGAAAGCCGATTCTATTATGGAATGAATGATTCGGAAAAAGTGCATATTATTGAAAAATTGGGATTGGATTATTACTTTGATGATAAACCCGCTGTATTAGAAACATTATCCGACATCCCCTTAAAGGTATATGCCAAAGATACATCCTATAACAGGCATCTAAAAATTCCACGCATAACAACTTGGTCTGAATTAGAAAAAATTGTTGAACAAGATATGAAAGGAAGGCAAAAAAACTAAAAGAGAGTCTCAAAAATAATAGTTGAAAATCTCTTTACCGTAGTCGGCGGGAACTCGATCCCCGTCCCTATGGGCTGATAGGATTAACCAATTAAAATTTTCTCCTACTGTCCCGAAAGCCAAGAATTAATAATAGGGAAAAGTTTCCATTAAATATCTTTCCCCTAAAAAACAAAAAAAGCCATCGAAAGAGACACCGTTTTCATTGTTACTTAAATAATAAAATTCTATCAAGTTCTCTTTCTGAGAGAACTTTTTTGTTTTTATATTACTCATTTATTTAAAACTTTGCATGATTGTGATCAACTATAGAGCATATCGGAACGTTGGGATAGCCATCATACATATAGTTTGCCTAGCGCAAATAGTATGCGCAGATAAAAAAGTATTTTATTTATGAAAAAACATTTCTCTAGACCCACATAAATTTCCATTGCTATAATCACTAAGTATAGATCAACCGGAGGAAAAATTAATGGTTCTGAATAACGTGAACAATAAAGTTGAGTATGGGGTATGGATAAGTATAGGGGCGTATATCTTTCTATCTATCATCAAATTAATTATCGGATATATTTCAAATTCCGAAGCGCTGACAGCCGATGGATTAAATAATTCGACTGATATTATCCTCTCTATTGCGATATTAATTGGAATTCGAATATCGAAGAGACCGCCAGATGCAAATCATGCCTATGGACATTCTAAGGCTGAATCTATTGCTTCCTTAGTTGCGTCCTTTATTATGATTAGTGTTGGTCTGAATATTATGTTCAAGACATTGCAACAGGTATTCAATAACACAGTAACTGCTCCACCGAATTCTTTCGCAGCATGGATTGCTATATTTTGTGCTGCTGTTATGTATACGGTTTATCGTTACAACCGCAAGTTAGCACTCAAAACAAACAGTCAAGCTTTGCTTTCTGCGGCAAAAGATAATCTTTCTGATGTCTGGGTAAGTGTCGGTGCAGCGGTCGGAATTCTAGGGTCCCAACTAGATATGCCTTGGTTAGACCCTGTTGCAGCTTTTGTTGTCGGTCTTATGATCTGTAAAACCGCGTGGGAAATTTTTCGTGAATCTGCTCATGTGTTAACAGATGGATTTGACGAAGAAGAATTACCTCGATACACAGAAACTATTATGCAAATTAAGGACGTTAGAGTCGTTGATGATATAAAGGCTCGAAGCAATGGCACAGATATATTTGTCGATGTAGTTATACATGTTGACCCGAATATAGATATTGTGGAGTGTCATGATATCTGTGATAAGATTGAAGAACTAATGTTAGAAAAGCATAATGTTTCAAATGTACACATTCATATTGAACCTGACAGAAAATTCCCATTAACCTCTTAGCTAATAATCCTTAATCAGCAATTTCCCCTCTCACGTCGAGAGGGGATTGATTTCCCGGTAATAGTTCATTGAATATCCCCCCTTTCCTCCTGCTTCCTATTTATTTTGCTCCTGCTTGTATAGTATCATCTGCTTCTCTCCAATCATCAATATAGCTATTGGTCCCCGGATTCAGCTACTCTTTTAACTCGCTCTACAAATTGAATGACTACTTTTTCATTTGCAAACAACAACAGTAATTTTACGAACCATTTTAAGGGTCGGTTAGTTACTGTATATCTGAAAAGAGTTTTATTATTCATTTGAATCAGTTCATAGAGAGCGGTAATCTCAAACATGTTTGCAAGTGTAAAACCGACTTTTAGCTTTTTATTATTCTCGTCATCTAAAAATTCCAGAGTTTTTATATCATACTCTTCAATTCGGTTACCTTCTTTATATTTTTGGCGAAAAACACTCCCAACCCCTTCCTCTGTTATTTTGACAGGCTTGTGTTCAACAACTTGAGGCATAATTTTTTGCATGTTAGCGAACGAACCATCAAATAGCTTCCAAACCACTTCAATTGGAGCATTTATTACAATCTCTTTCGTCCATTGTTTCATTATTAACTCCTTTATCGTAATTTTAATCGCACACTATAAAATCCCATCGCTTCAAGACTACCTTCCGCATGAACTCTTTCCTCTTTTTCTTTATCTAAATCAATCAATGCCGCCTTTTAACTAGCCAATGCTGATGGGTCAAATAGGATATGTACCATGTTAGGAGCTCCTTTCAGTAAATCTTTAAAAAAAGATAAAGATCCTTGAAAAAGGATCTTACTTTATTTTTATCGGACTTCCATCTTTTATATGGAAAAAATATCGTTTACTGAAAAATAATGGGTATTGCCTATACATATATTATTCGCTTCCTTTGGTTTGGAATAACCGTTGCTCTTTTCATTTTGTTCCGCTTCGGCCAATGGGTGGCACGTATATTTTTTTCATTAAATGCAATATATTTTTATCAATTCTCTGTCCAAAGCGGACATCAAGGTGTCCGTGAAAGTAACCATAGGTAGTATGGGGCCTGTAAAATGACTTCCTTTGGTTCCCCATAAAAAAAGACGCCTTAAAAACACAAGGCGCTTCTTTTCCGTTGTTTCAGTTGCTAAAAAACCAGTTTACATCCGCTGAGCAGAATAATCATCGCCATTACCGTTCTTAAAGGTTTCGCTGGAACTTTTGCAGATAGCGTACTGCCTACGATAACACCAGGAATGGAACCAATCAACAGGTTAGCAGCCAGCAAATAATCCACATTACCAATCCCTGCATGCAATAGTCCAGCGACCGAAACCAAAAGGAAAGCGTGAGCTATATCTGTGCCAACTAACTCTGATGCAGTTAATCTATAGAGATAGAGCATGGCCAGAGCAAACAAGGATCCTGAACCAATCGAGGTCAAGCCCACTAAAAATCCCAATACAGCGCCGATCGCAATGGTCAAACCGCGCTTCTCATGCAAAGGCTTCATTTGAATACTGCTGAATTCTTTTGTATTCTTCATAAACGTTTTGATGAGAGTAGCTAATGCAACAAAAATCAATACGTACCCTAATGCATGCTTGATGATTTGTTCTTGATTATGAAAGAACGAATCAAATAAATGTAGTAATCCAACTGCACAAATAGCACTTGGAATACTTCCCAATGCCAGATACTTCATCAATTCGAGGTTGATCGTTTTTTGTCTCCAATGTTGAATGGATCCAAATAATTTGGTTACCGAATTATAAAGAAGATCTGTTCCCACTGCAATAGAAGGGCTAATTCCTAACATGATTAGCACCGGAGTAAGTAAAGCAGCTCCTCCAACTCCAGTCAAACCCACCAAAAAACCAATCATTAGCCCCATTAATACGATTCCGATACTCATGGATCATGCTCTCCTAATTCAAAGTACTCTGCTAGGATTATACTACATTAACCAGATTCCTGTATACAGATAATTCAATATATGGGGGAGCATCTTCATGTGTCCCTAAATTGAAGCATCTTTTCCCCTTCGATTTATCGATGTTTCATAGAAAAAGAATCTCGATAAAAAGACGCACCTGTTTTATAGGTGCGTCTTTTGTTTAAGCAATGGGCATTGGTCCTGTTGATGCCCTATCTCCCACAGCACTTTTTAAACTTCTTTCCACTCCCGCACGGGCATGGATCGTTTCGGCCCACTTTTTGCTTGGTTCGAAAATCGATTACCTTTCCGCCATCTTCCGGTAAAGGACGCAAAGACTTTCTTTCTCTAGACGCTAGCTCTTTGGGGGTATATCCCTTCAGAATCCATTGTCTCGTATTGTTCATCAAAGCAACCAACCGATCGACCAGATGTTGTACCTGTTCGAGCTTTTCTAGCTTCAGTTCACTTTGGAGGTATGGCACGATATCCCCTAATTCGTTTCCGTTAAGGATCCCCTCCATTACATCTCGGACGAGCACATCCGCTTCTTCCTCATGAATACCGCATTTCTTCTCGATAAATTCCTGAAAGGATTGATAAAAAGGGTTGCGGTCGACGAATTCCGGTATGGAGGCTTGAAGCAGCTGGTCCTTGGGAAAAGGGTAAAAGTCCAGATTGGATCTGGATTCCTGCTACATCTTTAGCCAGTCGGAGTCCCCGACCCTATAGTGAATAAAATCGTCTGCATTGCGCTGAAATTCCTGATAGTAAGAAGATGCATCAAGCAGCAGGGACAGGCAGTGACTGTTTTCTACCTGTTTACCCACTTACCATGTCTGCCAGTTGGTCGAATTCAAGCAAGCCGTAATAGAAAAGCAATCCGTGCGTGAGATGAATGTGCTCGGTATTTCTCGCCACAAGAGCATGCAGTGAATGTTCTTCCATCTGTTTGAAGGCTACCGAGATTTCCCTAGGCATAAACAAAACCTTTTGATCCTTATACAAACCGGAAAAAAACAGGCCAAACCCTCTGAAGTACTCGACTTGGTCATCCTCAAGATCAAAATCAAATAATAGTCCATCGCCATCCGCTAAACTATCCAGCAAATCATGCCTAGATTCGTCAAAGAGCTTAATCTTTGATTCCATATGCAACGGAATCTGGCGAACGAGCTCCTTCACCAGCTCTTGCTTAGAAAGCTGACTGACGTTTTTGATATTCAAATTCTTCCTTATGTGACCCAGCTCATCCTTCGTCAACATAGAAAGGGCCTCTTCAAGAGACATGGGCAAATCGATCCTGGTCCAAAGCCTGGATTCTTGTCTTTTTATCCTAGCTTCTTCCTCATCTAGCATGGCAATGAATCTGGAAGCCGCTTGATCTAAATCATGATTATTATTCATGGGTAGTCTCTTCCTTTGACAAAACATAGTTTCTTCTATTATGTTCAGCTCCAATGACAAAAGCAAGGAATTACCCCTAGAAGACACACACTTTCCCGGAGATCTTTGATGGATTTGGAGGATGATCGTTATAGAATGGAAGAAAGTTCTCCTCCAAGGCTTTGTCCCCACACCAAATAAAGGGAGATTAGGTAGAGGAAAATTCCTGCAAAGCAACTAGAGATGGCAATCATGATATGGAATAAGATGTTTTTCATAACGAATGGAACTCTCTGTTAAAGCAAGCTCATTTATTCTTTATTCTCTTTTCCCTTGCACTAAGCAAAACTAGAAACAAGAGCCCCTGAAAATAGGGGCTCTTGTTTCTTCGTACTAATATTTAAATCCACAATAATGATAGTGCCAACAAAGTATACAAGGGCAATACATAGTAACCGGGATAGACGCCGTAAGGACCGGGGCCATAATACTGAACGTTTTGATATTCAGGCTTTTCGGATTGAGCCGATCCCTGGACTTTTAATTTGTTCGATTTAGCTTTTACCGGAACGGCTCCAGGATCGATTCCTCTAAGTACGATATGATCCGAATTGACAGATTCCACTACGCCATAGTACCGTCTTCCTCCCGCACAATGCGCAATCACCGCGTGCCCAATAAAATTTCGACAGTAATGATAAGATAATCCCATGTGGACCCCCCTCATTTGCTAAACTAATATATACTATTAATCCATGGGAATGGGGGGACTAGACGATTGTACCATTATATAATTCTTCTTTCGCACAACTTGAAACTAACGAATATCCGCTAATGACTAGGAAATCCGCCCTTCCATTGTCTTGAATATGACATATGATAAAGTATCCCGAATGAAAGGAGGCACTATCTAATGAGTGCTTGTGGAGCAGGAGCGGGTGTATACGGAGGTATCGCGTTTATCCTTGTCCTTTACGTACTTCTAGTCATTGTTAGCCGCACGGGCTGGGCATACTAATTTATCCAATCTCAATTCCATCCTATCATTCCTATTTCCTTTTATTTAAGGGGGTGTAATTATGGGAGCAGCTGCTGGATATGTTGGAGGTAGCATTGCGTTTATCCTTGTCCTTTACGTACTTCTAGTCATTGTTAGCCGCACAGGTTGGGCTTACTAAAAGGAGACTAATCATGTCTCCTCTTTTTCATTGATTAAACCCAAATGAGGTTACACATTTCACAAAAAATCCACGTTTGCCTAATGCCTTATTCTACTTGCTTACATACTATATAATACCTCCAGCACCAAAAGGTACACTCATTAAATCCTCTTTTTCGAAAGAAACGACACGAAATCGGTCGTTTCTTTTTTAATTGCTGAAGAGCCGCTATTCCTTCAATCCGATTGCAACTCACGGCGCGAAATGGAATCAATCCCATATGCTGCTTCCTTTACCCATTGAGTTATATCTTGAGTAGGATGATCTTTTAGAAGATTGAGGGATATTTGAGCGAATGCCTGAAAATTCGCCAATAATCTAGGGTTAGATAATCCCATCATAGCACTATCTTGGTTCTCTATTTTTTCTTCAATATAGGACAAGATGTCAATTAATTGGTCTCTCGATAAAGCTTCATGATTATGTATTAATTGATCAAACGATTTTTGTTCCATGAAGTAGTCACCTCAAAATTTGGAATTCTTGCTATGCTACGATTTAATATTTTCCGTTTTTCTGAAAAGTATCCAGATGACGCAGCAGAACCTCATGAAGGTACCATAAAAAGTTGGTACCTTTTTTTATTTCCATCTTCCCTTATACTGTTGGCAAGAGCGATGGCCTGGAGGTTAATGATGAAAAAAGCCCTGTCGTTAGGCTTGTTAACCCTTTTATGCATACTCCAGTATGTACATACTAATCTCCCCGATCAAGATCCTTATTTGATCACCGATTATAGCCGTCTTCATCCTGTCAAAGTGGATCGTGTCATACCAGGGAGACAAGAAGAGCAATTGATGACGCTCGTAAGAGAAGCCAAAGAGAAAAAACTCAAGGTATCTATCGCTGGCCAGCGTCATAGTCAAGGAGGGCACACCTACTACAAGGACAGCATTGTGATCGATATGACCCCATATAACAAGATCCTTTCCCTTGACCCGCGCGCAAAAACCATACGCGTCCAATCCGGAGCCACATGGAGGGATATTCAAGAAGCAATTCATCCCTATGGGTTATCCGTGAGGACGATGCAATCCCAAAATATTTTTACGATTGGGGGTTCCATAAGCATTAATGCGCATGGGCGTGATATTCGCCATGGTTCAATGATTTCTTCCGTAGAATCCTTTCGGCTGTTGACGGCAGAGGGCGAGATTTGGGAAGTCAGCCGTACGCAGAACTCCGAGCTGTTTCCGTTGGCGCTTGGCGGCTATGGGTTGTTTGGCTTGATTTTGGATGTGACTTTGAGGCTTACGGATGATGCGATGTATGCGGTGACCATCGATGAGCTTACTGTTGAGGAATATAGCCGCTATTTCTTGGACCGCGTCCTGGCAAATCCGGATATCCGCATGCATATCGCCCGCCTATCCGTAGCCCCTGGAAGCTTTTTGAAGGAAATGTATGCGATCAACTATTCCATCGAGCCCTCGATTCCGCTAGAATCGCACCTCCCGCTGAATTTCCGGGAAAAATGGGTCATCCCCACCAAGCTTTTTTTTCATTTGAACCGGTCTTTCGATGGGGGGAAGGACTCTTTCTGGCAGGCACAAAAGTACTACTTTCGCACGAAGCAGAATTCTCTGATCAGCCGTAATCAAGCCATGGGCTCCGAGTCGGAATTTATGGAGTATAGGCAAATCGGGAAAAACGATCTGCTGCAGGAGTATTTTATCCCCGTCGAACAGTTTGCTGACTTTGTACAAAACCTAAAGCTGATCTTGCATGAAGAAGAGCTGAATCTATTGAACATTACCGTTCGTTATGTGAATCGCGATGAGGAAGCCGTGCTCTCCTATGCCAAAGAAGATATGCTCGCCCTCGTTTGCTTGTTTAACGTCCCGCTATCGGATCAAGAGCAAATCAAGTTTAAGCACAGTATCCAAAGGATTATTGATACCGTAATTGCCCATCGGGGGTCATATTATCTCCCGTACGCGGCTTATCCCAGCATCGAGCAATTCCAAACCGTTTATCCCCGGTACAAGGAGTTTTTTGCGAAGAAGTTGCTTTATGATCCAGAAGAGATCTTCACTAACTATTTTTATGAACAATACAAGGGGGAATAATGGTATGCCCGTCAACTGGCTCATTCGATCCCAAAGCCTTTTTACCCTGTCCGCTGGCATGATTTATCCGTACTACTTGCTTTTTCTGAAAAATCTGGGGAATAGCTACTCAAAGTATGGCTTGGCTTTTGCTGTGTTTACCATTAGCTCTGCCGCGATCTCGCAATGGATTCAGCGTCATTTGGATCAAAAAAGCCCACGGCTTCTCACTCTCAGCTCCCTCGGTATGATGATAGCCATGCTCGCTTTTCCCTGGATTTCCTCTTACTTGTGGGTGATTCTCCTGCAAGTGCTGATGGGAGCCTGCAATGCCATGCAAAAAATGAGCGAAAGGCAGCTCCTGGCTGACCATACGAAACCTGGTGCCCGCGGAGAAACGATCGGCTCTTATCACTTCTGGACCTCGGTCGCTTCCGGGTTGGCTGTCCTGATTGGCGGCTATGTGATCGACTGGCTGACCATCCAAGCGCTGTTTTGCACTAGCGCCCTCTTATATGGAATCAGCGCATGGGTTGTTTGGCGAAATTCGGGTCCAATCCTATAAAAAATAAAGGCATCTTCCCTTAATCAGAGAAGATGCCTTTATTTTTTATTCCTCAACTAAGCGGTTAAGCTGCTCCAAGCTAGGCATGTCTTTAAAATGGTGAACCTGGATTTCACCGCTTGCACCTACATATGAAGGAATGGTCCAAATGTGATTTTTACTGGCTAATGTGAAATCACGTTCTACCATTTCTATGTATTCTTTATTCGCCAAGGCTTCTTTAAAATCATTGGTGTCCAAACCAACTTCCTTTGCGATCGCACTTAAAACAACGATATCTTCAATGTCTTCATCCTTTTCCCATACCGCTTGGAATAGTCGGACATGATATTCATTAAATCTCCTATTTAAATGGGCATATTTGGCACCTACATGAGCGAGAAAGGTATCCCTTTTCTGGGACGGAGCTTGAATCGTTAATCCTCGCTCCTCAAATAAACTCTTCATAAATTGCTTAGCTTCCATCATATATCCATCAGGTTTTGCAGGTGGATTGGCATCCGCAGGCATCCGCCAAGCTTTCCATTCCACATGAACCCCTTTTTGTTCCAATGGTTTGAGAGACACCGTCTCCGTATAGCAAAAAGGTCATGTATAATCAAAATAAATTTGCAAAAATTTCTGCATAATGCCCCTCCTTACTTTTGATCGGTTAAATACGTGGAGAAACTATAACTTTGACGAAGTTCAGCACTGAAAGGTTTCGTGGCGTGCCTTGACTCATTTATAATAATCGAGCCATCCTTTTCGCTTGAACCATAAGAACATCCCTATACCCACGATGGCCATCACACCTAAAACGATAAAATAACCGTAACGCCAAGTTAATTCTGGCATATACTGGAAATTCATCCCATAAACCCCTGCAATAAAGGTCAAAGGGATAAAGATAGAAGAAATAATCGTTAGGGTCATCATAATGGTATTCATACGGTTAGACGTAATAGAAATATAACTGTCGCGCATATCCGAAGTTAAGTCACGGTTAGAGTCAATCATTTCCGTGAGTTTAAGCAAATGGTCATAGATATCAGCGAAGTATGGCTTGTGCTCTTGAATTTCCTTAATGCGATCAGAATTCAGTATGCGGTATAACAAATCCCGCATCGGAACAATGGTACGCCGCAAATGTAGCAAATCGCTTCTAATATCGAACACTTCATCCATGAGTATTCGTATGGATTGCTTTTTTTCTTTATTTTCTATTTCACTTAACTGGTCCTCGATTTGATAAACCGTTGGGAAGTAATCATCAACCAGTTTGTCGATTATCATATAAGATATGTAAGCCGAACCTTTACCCCAATATTCTGCATTAGATTCTACTCTATGCCAAACGGTGTCTACCTCCCGCAAAGGTGAAAAATGAAAGGTAATAATATATTTTTCTCCAATAAACATATCCACTTCGATCGGTTCTAATGTCTTATAATTTAAAGCATGCAGGACAAAAAAGTCATATCCCTCATAATAATCGAGCTTCGGACGTTGCAGAAAGTTAAAACAATCCTCAACCGCCAAGTGGTGGAAATGAAAATGATTGGATAACAACATACTTTCCTCTTCAGAGGGTTCGTTAAAATCAACCCAATACCAAGCGATTTCAAGATCGGATAACTTTTCTATCGGCAAATCTCGTAAGAGTTCAAGATTATGAGTGATGGCCAAGTTTCGAATCAAAAAAATCTCCCCTGATTACCCTTATAGTTGCTATAATCCTCACTCTATCCACCTGGTCTGACTATTATACTTATATAGCGTAAGTGTACAAATTCCATTTATAGGGTTATTATGAAGGTAAATCATTTTATCTTAAGAAGGGGATGATGCTCTCATGGATAGTCGAAGTTACAACGAACCCGAACCGGAACCGAATGAGGAAGTCATGAACCTGCCTCATTTCGGAAGTTTGATTCCAAATGTAAGCATCAACTCCTTTATGAATAGGTAATTTCTTTTCGTGACTTCCTCCAATCTGAAGAGGAGGTGTTTTCACATGCTAACAATCTATCAAACCCAAGATGCGGGAATCCTGCAGGAAACAAATGAAATAACCAGCGGCTGTTGGGTTCATATGATTGCACCTAACCAAGAAGAAATAAATCTGGTCACATCGAAATTGCAAATCCCCTTAGACGATATTAAAGATTCTCTTGATGAGGAAGAACGGTCCCGGATCGAAAAGGACGAAAACCATGTCTTAATCATTATAGATATGCCTATCGTTTTGCAGGATGAAAGCAAACCGCAAATCTATGATACCATTCCGCTGGGAATCATTATAACCAATGAATGTTTTGTAACGGTTTGTTTGAAAGAGAATCCTATTTTCATACATTTTCTCAAAAATAAGGTGAAGCGTTTCTCCACGAGCAAAAAAACGAGATTTGCCCTACAGATTTTATATTTAATTGCCACTTATTATTTAAAATACCTCAAACAAATCAACAAGATGACTAACGATATCGAAAACGAACTGCACCAATCCATGAAAAACAAAGAGCTATTTTCCTTATTAAATCTTGAAAAGAGCTTGGTCTATTTCACCACCTCACTTAAATCAAATAATATCGTTCTGCAAAAAATGCTAAAGGGAAATTATTTGGCGATGTTTAACGAGGATCAGGAACTCTTAGAAGACGTGATTGTGGAAAACCAGCAGGCCATTTCCATGGCCGAAACGTACAGCACGATACTAAGCGGAATGATGGATGCTTTTGCTTCAGTTATCTCCAACAATCTAACGATTGTAATGAAGTTTTTAACTTCTATTACCATTATCTTATCGCTGCCCACAATGGTCGCCAGCTTTTATGGGATGAACGTACCGATTCCCTTTCAGGAATACCCCCACGCTTTCTTTGTAGCCATTATTATTTCTGCCTGTCTTTCCAGTATTACAGCCCTGATTTTCTGGAAAAGGAAATACTTCTAAAAATTATGGGACTGCTTGAGTCATAAACACAAAAAATGATGAGCCCTTCTAGAAGGGGTTCATCATTTTTTAGATTGTTATATCGCTTAAACCTTTGCAAATCTATCCCTCATACATAAAAAGTGAGCAATCAAATAAGTATCTATTCCCTTGTTGGTATTCCGTATTTTTCAGGATGAGTGAAAATGTCTTGATAATTCCTCCGTTAGCTGGAGGGCTATTTTATCATGGGAATTTAAGTTATGGTATATTATAGAAAGAAAAAAAAGGAGGAGAAAAGTGAAACAGAAAGACCATTCAAGAGCGATCGGCTTGCCATTAGTCATTTCTATTATCGCCATATCGTTTGCAGCTATTTTCGTGAAATGGTCAGATGCACCAGCCACTATTTTAAGTATGTATCGCATGTGGCTAGCATCTATACTATTAATACCGATGGTTTGGCTAAAACGAGAGGAACTTCGAAATATACCAAAAAAAGATTGGTACTTTTTATTTTTTTCAGGTTTGTTCTTAGCCTTGCATTTCGCCCTTTGGTTCGGCTCTTTGAAGTTCACAACAGTAGCAAGTTCGACCATCATTCTCGCCTTGCAACCCATTGTAGCGTTGGTAGGCGGTTTTTTTCTGTTTGGGGAACGAACAACCGTTTCTGCATTGATAACGATGGGAACAGCAGTTACCGGTGCCGTGATGGTAGGCTGGGGCGACTTCGGATTAAGTAAGGAAGCCATTATTGGGGATATCCTTTCTTTTCTGAGCGTCATTGCGGTTGTCGGTTACTTATTAATCGGACAAAGCATAGTGAAAAAAGTATCCCATTGGATTTATAGCTTCTGTGTATTTATATTTGCATCCCTTGTATTGACTGTATACAACATCGCTGCAGGAGTGGCCCTTGGTGGATATGATGCCCAGGAATGGGGTATTTTTCTTTTATTGGCAATCGTCCCTACTATTGCTCATGTTATTCACAACTGGCTCTTAAACTATGTCAATGCAACGACGATCTCCATGAGCATTTTAGGAGAACCCGTAGGAGCGACGATTTTGGCGGCCCTATTATTAGGCGAGCTGCTAATCGGCTGGCAGATTGTCGGAGGCATTCTCGTGCTCACTGGTGTCTTTTTATTTTTGATTCAACCAAAGATCAAGGAATCCACCGCTTATTTAGAAAGCAATAGATTCCTCGATTAAACAGCCCATTAAGGCATATTCTTCTGTGGAATGTCGGGATTGATACTTTCATCATCAAATTGAATGGAAGGATCCACCGGAAATTGGAGATCTTCATTATCTCCTGAATTGCGGTCTATATTTTCGATCTGATATCGACTGGGTTGAATCGGTTCTTCATAGGTCCCGCACCCCATAAGAATAGAGAAGATCGAGCAGGATACAGTGAGAAAATGGAGTTTGGATTTCACGGCACTTACCTCGACTTTCAAGATGGTGTGATGTTATTATGATTCAATTCCCGTCCTAACCATTCATAAAATTTTACAATCCATCTACATTTCATCCACTTAATCTTTATACTTCTTTGTTAGAGTTAAAAAGGATGTTAAACGCAATAGGGGGGCTGGGACGGTGGATGTAAAAATTGAAACGGCAAGCAGAGAAGATTTCGTAGAAATGATTCAGCTGGCAGACATGACTCTTCCTGACCGCATGAATCTTCACGAGTTAAAAAAGTACTTTGAGTTGTTTCCCGAACTGATTTTCAAGGCTACATTTGATAACCGGTTAATTGGGTTTAGCTGTGCTGGGATTGATATGTATCAGCTGACAGGATGGCTTTTGTTCAGCAATGTGATCAAAGAGTTTCAAGGGCATGGAATTGGCAAAAAACTGATTGAAGCACGTTTAAGAGTTCTGCGTCAGTTTTCCACGCTCCGCAAAGTTCTTGTCACTGTCAGCGAAACCAACACATCGTCCATTCGTGCATTAGAATCATTTGGCTTCAAGCTCGCTCACGTTGAATGGGATTATTACGGTCCAAATAAACATCGAAATATTATGGAATTATCCATTGTTCCTAATCGTCCCCCCGTTATGCAAGAGTCAGTTCTTACAGTAGGAAGCCGTTTTATTTCATGAATAAAAATTGGTGAAAAGAAATAATGGAGGAAAACGTCATGTTAACCGCAGATGTGGGCAGAAGTAAGGAAGCTACGGGGATAGCGGAGTCGGTAAATCCTAAAACATCATTTATCGCCGGACATCTTCAGACCTTTTTGAATGCATCCTTGATTTTACTGGCTCTAATTTTATGTTACTTGCTATCTAAGGAAATTTATTTATTAATCAAGACCATTTTCATTGAGTATAACACCAACTTTCAACACTTTTTGGAACAAATCCTAGTCTTTTTCCTTTATTTTGAATTTATTGCTATGATAGTCAGATATTTTCAAGAGAATTATCATTTTCCTTTACGCTATCTTCTCTACATCGGGATTACTGCCATGATACGACTAATTATCGCCGACCATTATGATCCAATGAAGACGTTGATTTATACTTTCGTTATTTTAGTTTTGACTATCAGTTATTTTATTGTGAATTTCACTCCGTTGAAAAGGTAAAATGTATGTCGACGAGGGTGTCCCATGATTGTGGACACTCTGCTACAAAAGCTAGTACTCAATCCGTCACCTAGGTTAAATAAGTGGAGAATCTGAGACTTATATGTCTTTTCCGCATTTTGGACAAAAATCAAAATCATCCTGTACCTTTGTACCGCAAAACGGACAAAATCACCTTGATATTTCCGCACAGAATCGTTGACATTACCATCTTCTTCAGTAGATTGAGATGTAGAGGAGCTTCGATTGCCATTAAACCTAACATTTAAGGGATCTGGCTCTTCCCTCTCATCTGTAATATCCAAAAGAGACATTCTGTTTTTGGATGTAGCATTTTTATAATGGAATACTGTATTTGCAATTCCGATTCCAATAAACACGAAACCAAACAATGGAAAAATGATTCCAACCAGCGGAAACGGGGTATCCCTTGTAATGCTGAAAGCCATAATCGTCCAAAAAACACCGAATATGACTGCCCCTAAACTTCCCGCAGCCCCTACCGCTGAAGGTCCACGACCTGGTTTAATACTTTTCATCCCAATTCCTCCTTTCCCCATTTATTATATATACGGATAAAACTTCCTTTCGTTTCAACTTCCGTAAATATTCGGCATAACCGTTTTATGTTCGCATGAGGATTAACACCGAGTGTTTGAGTGATTAATTGGACAACCTATACTATTAAACTTGTCATTATTAGAGGTGAACAATGATCACTTGGAAAATGAATGAATGGGGTAATATCGAGATTTGGAACGGGGAGATAAACCTTCATCAGCCCGACATTCCTAAAAGAGCTATATTCTTGCAAGCGGAGACCGACGTAAGGGCCTTCCTGGAAATCATTGGCCTTTCCCATGATCAGGTAAAGCCAGGGCAATGGGGCTATGCGAAGGAAACCGGATACAATACCTATGATCCAAAAGAGGATGATGAGGATTGGTAGAAGTAAAAAAAGCCAAGCTCCGTATAACATGTTAGGGAAACTTTAGAGATTAAGCCACTTAGAAAGTAAGTAAAAAGACAGGATCATCGATCCTGCCTTCAGTTATATTAATGTATAATCCTTTTTCTCAGAGATGGCGGTGAATGAATTGTGAATGACTACCAAATGAAATTGTTTCATTTGAAGGCTTTCACATAACCTTCAAAGAAACTTAACTCCTTGTCCACATAAATAAGCCTACTTTCCGTTTATAATAGTAAACAGGAGAGGCGACAAACGTGGTCGCCATGACCGGACAGCGTAGGTGGGGCTGACGGTAACATTGTAATCGCACCAATCCATCCCCTTTAACCTAGCCCTTATGGGGCTTATTTTTTTTGACCAAAAAACAAATCCCCACCACCGAAGCGGTGATGCGGATTCCTGTCACTTTATTAAGACTTCAACAAAGTTTGTTTTCATGCTTTCAAAAATAAACCTTGATCCTTTTCATACGATTTCGCAGCATGACTAGATAAAGCACATCGAAGAAAAACGTAACAATATAAAGGTACATAAGGAGAACAGAGGACGGATAAAATGAATAGCTCAGTATAGATGCGAAAACCGTACCTATTAATTTAAAAACGGCAATATACATCGATTGCCCTCGAAGATCATTCCTGCGAAGGAGCATCGCAACAAACAGTAAGGACATCATAAGGTTCAATCCATAGGCTGAGTATCCGCCATCGAAATTGGAAAATTCTAGAGCAATAAAATAGTGGAGAGTGAAAGCGATGAAAAGAGCTGTAACGAGTGTGGAGAAGAAAAATCGGCCAGATAGCGGTTTAGGAAGATCATCCCTGGAATAAAGAATAAATTGAAATAAAATGACAACATCCAGTACTAGCCATAGAAAGATAATATAACTTGCAGGCGGTGGATGGGGAAAAATGAAAGTATAAATATATTCCCACGTGACATTTCCACACAGAGCGGCAAATGGCATACCGCAACGCTTATCTTTATACCCTTTTAAAATGATTATGACATATGTTAAAACCCAAAAAACACCAGCCATCAACGCAAGCCATAATTCCATTTCTGGCGGCAGCAAATGCTGTCTGGTCAGTGCCATATGATCCTCCTATTCTCCCATTTGGTTATTTAATTCATTATACATATTCGAACGATTAATTATGCTAATGCTTGATTGGGCGGAAAATGCCAATGATCAACAATATTTTTTCGCTAAGCACTCAAAACAAAAACCGCCTAACACAGTTAGACGGTCTAGTTATTGACCTTTCGCTTCACTCCGTCGATACCAAGCATTCTCTGTACAGTCCACGAAAGTTTAATTAGAAGCACAATGGCTGGCTCGACTAAATTCAATTATAGCTTGGCTTACAATATACTATTCTATTCACAAGCTAAATGTTAATAGAATCAAAGAAAAAAAAATCCCTTCATTTTTCCTTTTCTTCTTTAGAATGCTCTTGCTGGCCGGAACTTTTCCCAATGGAAGTGAAGGTGATAACAGATAAATGAATGTGCCGATAATATCGATTTTCCTCTATGCCCCTCCCATTGGCGAATCGTGATATAATCAAACTGGTAAAATTTTTGAAAAGGAGTATCCATATGCCTTTACTAGTCGTCAGAGGAATTGATGCAAATCAAATGAAAACCATCAGTACTTCCCTGGTGGAGAAATTAGCTAGCATTTGTGAATGTGATATCGATAACTTTACGATTGAATGTTTACATACAACCGCAGTTTTCGGTGGGGAAATCGTCGATTCCTTTCCTTTTATTGAGGTGGCCTGGTTTGATCGCGGTCAAGTGGTAAAGGACCATTTTGCCAAAGCCGTGTCTGATAGTGTAATGTCCTTAGGGATAAAAGAATTCGAGATGGCTTTTACCGCTTATCGTGAGGATAGTTACTATATTAATGGAAAACGTTTTTCTTAACCGTGGATTTAAAACAGGCTGTCCCGTTTATTCAGGACAGCCTGTCATCAGCTTACTTTTCAGTCTGAGACAACGAAAATGCAAATATCTGTGATTTTTTATACAGCCAAATTAAGAACAATCTATTCCACCATTGCAATGCATGAATTTGCCGTTTGAGAGTTATGATGCTCAACACAAAAAACAAGCCATGCGATTGCGAGGCTTGTTTTTTCTCTTTTGGCTACATCCTAAATACCCAATCCATTGGAAGCCGAATAAAATGGGGCATATAGCAGTCGGCCGCTACCATGCCGATCGGGTGGCTTGAACAAACTTTATACTGCAAACCCGTTTCTTGCATCATCACAACAAATGGCATGATTGATTCCCACTCTTCTACGGTATGAACCGTAAATTTCAATAGACAATCTTAATAATAAAAACGGTTACCGAATAGTGATTGACGGATACATTCCAACTGGCTTCCCTGTTGACAATCCTTCCGCTGTAGCTTTCGTTTGGATCCAGTTCCTGTGGTTCCCCTATGGTCTTTAGTTGTTCAATCGTGTTCGCTTTTGGCAAGCCAGTAGCCTACGGTGAGGAAGGCCGAAGCGACCATGTTCCGTTCGCGGTAGCCGGAATCGATGCCGCCCTTTGTTATATAAGAGCAGGGCGCTTTTCCCTTTAAGAATCATTTACACCCTTGTTCAAATAAACAGGTCCTTCGGCCATTATAACACGGTGTTCATACAAACGATCCGCCAAAAAGTTCTTCGTAAAAACATGGGTCTCAAAATGTTCGGTATCGACAACGGTGGCAACTATCCTGTATACCAAACCGTGCGCATTCATATAAAACTCATGGACCCCAAAGGAACGGAAGGCTTCCTCGGGTTCTCCATCGGCATTCCGGTAGAGAATGGGATCAAAACGTTCATTCAATTCCATGCATGAAGAGTCGAGTATTTCCCGTATACGCGCCGGATTTTCGCGGTAACTAATCACCATGCGAATATCAATCCTTCTCTTCGAAACATTTCCATTGGAAATGTTTCGAATTTCCCCATTGGAGATCGCAAAAAGGGTTCCGTCGATCAACCGAAGCTTCAGAGCCCGCAAACCTGGCTCCTCCACAAATCCTACCACAGTTTCGTTGACCGTAATCAAGTCTCCTTTATGAAATTGACGTTCATAGACAAAAAACAACCCATAAAAAAAGTCTTTGATTAAGCTTTGTGCTCCAAAACCAATGACCGCACCAAGGATCCCCGCTCCGGCCAGCACTTTTCCCAAATCAACGAAAGGAGAGACAGCAGCCACAATCACAATAATGATAGCGATGAGATTACTGCCCGTCCTAAAGATAATTTCGATAGTCTCCTCGCGTCTTTCATCCAGAAATTCCGTATTCTTAAAAAATAACCGGAGAGAACGCTGCAGCAGCATAACAATCAAATAAGTGCTGAACACAATGATGATAAACCGAACAAGTTCCCGATGATCTAAACCAAACATGGCATTAAGATCATAGAAAAAGGAAAGAGTCAGCAATAAACCGCCAAAAAAGATAAAAAATATCAGAAACCGAAAAATAAACTTTCTATTCACTGATGCCTCCTGCTCCTGTTCGTGATTACGCCCATCATCCACAAGATCTATAATGGGTAGGTTTTCCGTTATTTTGCATCTCTAATCACGAGTTCTCTTGGATACAAAAAACAGGTGCAGCGATAGTGTCATTATCTTAAATTACTTTGATATCCAATATAATGACTTATTCAATATATCTTTATCGCTTCCCTCTGTGGGAATTAGTTAGTTTACTTTTGCTTTTTTTCCATTCCTTTTGCTTTTCCATTAGCCTTCCAATATTTAACCGTTCCGGTATTAACGGCCTCATCCGCTGTGTCCCCTTCAACAGAAGATTCATCACTTTCTTTTGTCTTCACAGCGGTTCCGTCAGCTTTCTTTGCAGCCTGTCTTTCCATATTTCTCTTAATTACATCACGCGCGGTATCGTTTTTCAGCCCCTGATTTAAAGCATTCGCTAGACCCGTTTGCTTTTCAGTTGGCTTCTTTTCTTTGACTTCAGCAGGAGCAGATTTTTCTGTTTGAGTTTCGGTTTCTGTGGCGCTATCAGTAATTTTCTGATCGGTTGAATTCTGGGTTCCTTCTTCTGACTCTGTTTGATTTTTATAATCAGCGTCTTCATCAGCAGAAGTTTCATTTTCTGTTCCTTTTTCTTGGATTTTTACATGGACTGAATTTGTATTTTTATTCGCATGCGTTTTAGCTGCATCAGCTGCATCAGCTGCATTAGAAGATTGAGCAGCATATACTCCACCAGTTGCAACAGTAGCTGCTAGAATACCAGATAAAATAGTCAATTTTTTCATATAGCATTACCTCCAAGTTGTGATAATAGACTATTCGACTCTATTTTCCACTTATGGGGGGTTCGACTTTATAACAATTTCCGCTTAATAAAAACAACAATGGCGATCAATAAAATCACGGGTGAAAGGATTTCGGACAGTTCACTTGATTCAGGTAAAAATCCAAACTCTACAAAAATAGCCCAAATGGCATGTTCAAAAACCATGAAAAGAAATATTGTAATGGCCCCTACAATGAAGCCTAAGATGGTGTATAGGATGATTTTAAGTTTTATTATAATAAGCTCCTTTCGCGCTTGGAGATTTACTTTTTCATCCGTGAACTATAGATTGCCCAAGCCACAAAAGCAAAAAGCAGTGCCATGATGAATATCAACAACGCGTTAACCTTGTGGTAACCCAAATACTCGCGAGATCCATTAATGATTAACAATGACATAGCGATCAGAACGAAAAATCGACTTTTTAATTTGCTCATATTATCTCCGCGATTCATTTGCTGGAAATAGTATTGCCGTATTGCCAGACCTATAACGATTGAAATGAACACAAAAAGAAGAGCAGACGTTCAAATCTGCTCCTCCATCAATCCAAACTATTGTAATTTTCATATACATAAGATACCAAATAAGAAGCTAAGTAAAATAAGTAACTGAAACGTATTTTTACGCTTTTTCATTAGCTGTTATCAAGCTCCTTTAGTCAACAAAAAAGCGGTTACGGAAGCAACCACTTTAAATACGCTATTTAGTGTTACTCTAACTCGATATGTTGATCTGGTCCTTGGGTAATTAGATAGCTTCATTGTAAAGGTACTTATCTATCTGTTCATACGCTAAATCAATTAAATCATCAAGCTTATCCCGTTGAGTACTCAACATCTTGACCTGATGCCAAAACTCATCCCTATTATAGGGATCATTCCTATCTATAAGCTCATAAATTAAATCAATAGCATCGTCCAATTCGTCTCTCTTGGCATTCCATTCCTTAATTTGTACATATAATTTTTGTTGATAATAATTCACCTTTTCCACTCCTCCTCTTTTTGTTTGATATCCCAATTTATGGTTATCATAACACCTAACATAGAAGTTTATTCCATGACTTTCCATAAACGAGGTGACATATTAATGTCAGATTACAGTAAGAAATCGGTGGAAGAGCTTGAAGAATTAAGCGCTCATTATGAGCGTGAAAATTTCGAAATCATGAAAGAGTTGCTTCGCCGTGGTGTAGGTAAAGATTTACCCGATACGCTTGAACATCCAAGCATGTTCCCTACTGAAGAAGATTTTTAGGTTTATGAAGAACTTCAACTCATTAAAAGGGACTTCCTTAATCCGAGGACTACTAAGGTTATCACTTTCCTTACATCTCTGATAAAGGACTTTGATTTGGAAAGATTGTTGGTTCGTGAGAATGGAACGATTGTTTGTGACTAATTCTTAAAATTTGTGAGTTAGTGCCCTACTTGGGTGTGATCCCGCCTTTGCAGAGAACTTAATCAGGAATCATTACACCTTTAGGAGCAAAAAGGTCATTTCCGGGAGTAAATAACTCTTGCTATGAAAGTTTGCTGTCCTTTTTCGTGACAAAAACAGAGGATTTTGGGACCTTTTTTAAAAAATCGTATTTTTCGTCCCTATCAAGTTACCATCTGCCTGCCAAGATGCTCTTCCTCACGACACAAAAAAAAAACGACTACCCGATGTAGTCGTCATCCTGTCTAGCGTTTCAAAAATCCTATCACCTGTTCCGCAAAAGCCTGGGTCTTCTCGATTTGCGTCCAATGTCCGCATTGGGAGAAAACATGGAGTTCGGCATCAGGCAGCAGCTGGGCCAGCTTCCAGCTTGTTTGCTCGATTGGAATCACTCGATCCTCTCGTCCATGAATCAATAAGGCAGGAATGTTCATCTCTTTCAAAACCTCTTCACTCAGCGCTAAGGCATCGACACCCCGTTGCCGCGGAGCTGGGAACATGGCCGAAAAAGCTTCTTGGAACCCTTCCTGGATGCTGGCCTGATAGCGCAGCTCCACCAAATCATCGTTATCCGCCATGGACTGGTCGTAGGAAAAGATGCGAATGAGATTTTTCATATTTTCAAAGCTCGGTGTGTAGCCCCAAACTTGATCCAGTTCCTTTGTAAGAGGAAAGGATATGCCCGCACTGCCCATGAGAACCAGCTTGTTAATTAAGTCCGGACGACGGTGAGCGATATGAAGCGCTAAGGCTCCTCCCATCGAATTCCCAACAATGGAGACCCTGTCAAACTTTAACGTTTCAATAAAGTCAATCATATGATTGACCCAAACGTCCACAGAATATTGGATTCCATCTGGTCTTTTCGTATAACCGAACCCGACCACGTCTGGAGCGAATACGTGAAACTTCTGAGATAATATCGGCAGCACCAATCGCCAATTAGCCCAAGCCGATACGCCCGGTCCGGATCCATGAATCAAGATCAAAGGTTCCCCTTGACCTGCTTCATGGTAATGGGTCTCGATTCCACCCGCGATGATATATTTCCCTTGATCTGCCATCCTCTACCACTCCATTCTTTAAATGATATCCCTTGCTTTATTTTTAATAGGAAGGAACAACTTTACTTTGGCTTGCCGGGTACAATAAGTGCATGTTTTCATCGTATTCTTGGGCATAAATTCAACATGAGGGACGGAAATGGCTTTTAGCCCTCTTGTTACATGATCTTTACAAACCTTGAGAATTTTCCTCCCCTCCTTTCCAGGGACTCCAAGAGATAGAATAACCACGGCTAGGCTGTTCATAGGTAATGATTTTTTGTAAATTCTCTCGTACTTGTTCCAATTTTTCACCGACTTGGATGACTTCCGGGTCACTCATCCCCTTCAACTTGGCTAAATCTAGCATCTTCAAGCGATTCTTGCTTAAACTATTATTTAAATCCAGCACTTTTGACAATAACAAAGTATCTCCCCCATTCCTTCTTGCCTTTGAATGTTTAACTCTTCGCTATCTGATATGAGGTGGTGTGTTCCCTTTATCTCTCATCGCCCCATATCAGACAGCGATGATGAGAAAGTCTACAAATATGCCTTTAAAACACTCAAAGCGCTTTCTGCACAAAGGCTATCTTCTTCGGCAGAACCGCCGGAGACCCCAACTCCGCCAGCCAGCTGATCTCCAAAATAGATGGGAATCCCGCCGCCGAATATCGTAAGTCTGTTCGTATGAACAATTCCGTGCAGGAGCTCCGGCTCATCTTTGATAATCGGATACCATTCGGATGTAGGCTTGCCGAACGCGGACGCGGTATAAGCTTTGTTTTGGGATATTTCTGCACTTAATAGGGGAGCCCCATCCATTCGGATGAACCCTTTTAAGTTTCCTCCATCATCTGTGATGGCCACATTGACCTTGATTCCTAGCTCATCCGCCTTTTGGCAGGCGGCCTCAAGCATTTTCATGACAACCTGCTGCGTGATCGCCTTTTTTTCATAGCATATCTTCATGGGACACTCCCCCTTTTCTTTTTAGATCTCCAATTCTCCTAATACGATCAACGACTGCAAGGCCAGGTAAATCTGATGCATGACCGAAGGTTCGTTTATTTCCATTTTCAATATTTCAGTAAGGCGCTGTAAGCGGTATCTTAATCCCGTAACGGAAAAATTCATGACGTGTGCTGTTTTTTTCACATTGCAGCCATTATGGAGATAATGATAGAGCGTTTTCGTCAGTTCCATATTTTTGGCCTTGTCTTCTTGAAGCAAGCTTCCCAGCGTTTTATATGCGAATTTTTGCAAGCCTTCCTGATTTCGGGTTTGAAATAAAATCCCCACAATGCCTAAAGAATCAAAAAAGACGATGTCTTGATTGTGAACCGCGATATTCAGGCATGCCTGTGTTTCTTCATATAAATTAGAAGCGTCTTCAATGGAATCCGTGCTTGAACTAACTCCTAACTTTAACTGGTAATCCTTATACTTCTTTGAACAATAGTGAAGAAGTGTCGAACATAATTCTTCTTTCCCCCGCTGATCGGTCCACTTCTCCTCTTCCGTCATTAGAATAATGACATGACCGGACTTTTGCCCGATAATGGCATTTAAATCTCTACTGTAAAAGAAGTCGGACAGATCATTGATCAATTGATCGTTAAACTCCAACTCTTCTTTAATCGTTCGGTGACTGATCACCCGGTTAAAGGCAAGCATGAAGAAGCCGGTGTCACGCCATTGGAAATCAATATGATGAGCACGCTTCATGATTTCTGCCTTGGTAATTCGCTTGCTTAAGATGTCCTCCAGCAGGCTTCCTCGCATTCTCAGCTCCGCCTGGAGACGAGTGCGTTCATTTAGAAGGTAAAGCGAAGAGGCCATGGAAGCTTGCTCCAGGATTAATCGGTCCACTTCCGTTAGTGTCGAATCCGAGTGGAGAAAGGAACAATATCCAATAATCTTTTTTCGCAGATAAATCGGCGTAATCGCCCGCCGATGTTCAGAGGACACCTCTAATAACCGGGTTGTTGTTATTGGATTTGGATGCCGCTTTGACGGGCGGGACTGTTTTAACTGCTCCGAATACGTGTAAGCCTCTTCGGGTGACATGCCGCTGAAAGCCAGCAAATGAAAGCTGCTGTCCTCAATTAAAAAAGACCGGCCCGTATGTTGGTATATCACATTGGCGATGGATTCCAGATCGTTTTCGCGAAGAATTTCCGTCATCAGTTTCTGATGCACATGATAAGCCTTGCTTAGATTGTCGCGCTCGTATTTTAGATCTTGGTACGTTTGGTCCAATTCATCAATGATATTGTTAATTTCATAGTATTTAATCTCCTTCTCGATTTCCGCATCCCATTCTTCTTCGGTTTTGCAGACCCAATGACAGTGATCATGCCCCATCCCCTCGCATTGGACTTCTTTTGCAATGACCTTTTTCCCCATCACCAGAGAAAGGAATCCGCTTGCATATCCCGCAAGGGTATGACATACCGGCTGATCGCTGGGTCCAAATAGCTTCAAATGCTCCCGTGCCTCATAAGAGTTCTTCCAATGTCCCTCAAAATGGATAAGACCTTTCTTGAGATCGACCTCGGTGATCATTGGAATCACTTCCACATAACCATGGAGGGTATGAAGACGCGTACCGGCCAAGATCATTTCCTCATCATTCTCCCATGCCTTTTGCTTGGCCATCGACCCATCACTCACACCGCAATGCCATCCGTAGCGTAAAAGAAACCCTTTTGCACGCTCCGCCCCAATGGTTTCCATGAGTTCTCTGCGCAAAGTCCCTAGCGCCGAAGTGGGCACCGTGATCACGCGCTCGTAGTCTGATCCATAGCTTTCCAGGGATGGATACAGTTCTCTTAGATTCAGATCCAAAGCTTTCATTATTGTCTCACCACCAAAGAAGATTCGCTTTTATCCGGTTTGAATGCGTAGTTTGATATCACCCTTGGGGTACGTCTTGCAGGCCAAGGAATAGTTCATCGTTCTTTCCGTATCAGGCAGCACGTCTTTCGAGCTCAGCCCTCTTTCGAACAGGCCTTCCTCTACCTTGATCTTGCACATCCCGCACCCCCCGCCTTTGCAGGCGTAGGGGATGCGGATTCCTTGCAGGAGGGCGGCATCTAATAAGCTTTGAGAATGGTTGCATGTAAAAGCATCTTTTTCATGACTCGAATCGATAATCGAAACCTTGTACATATTCACCGTCTCCTATTTAAAATTCGTCATAGAGTATATCTGAACCTTTAATGCCGCCCTGACTTAATGCATCGACTGTTGTTTCTATCATAACAGGAGGCCCGCATAAAAAGGCATCCATATTCTTCATGCTTGTCATGGTTCTTTTGACTACCTCCGCAATAAATCCCGTCTCTCCCGTCCATCCATCCGAGGCATCCTGATGCGATAAAGCCGGTATAAAGCGGAAGTTCGCATGCTTTTTCTCCAATTCCCTCCACTCTTCCACCAGATACAAGTCCTTTTCGGTACGCGCTCCATAGAAAAACCAGGCATTTCCTTCATAGGGGGCGGAGAAAAGCTCCTCTATAAGCGCCTTGATCGGTGCCATTCCCGAACCGCCTGCAACAAAAATCATGTCCTTCGAGCGATCCCGCAGCTGCATTTTTCCGTAAGGGGCAGAACCGCTGACTTGATCCCCTGGCTTCAGCTCACACATGTAATTGGAGCCTTTTCCGTTCGGAATCCGCTTGATATGGAATTCAATGATCCCCTCCTCCGAACAAGGATTAGCCATCGAATAAGCCCTTGTATCATCCAGTCCCGGAATATCGAATTCAAAAAACTGTCCGGCTGCATACTGGATCCTATCGGGATCGTTCAGCTTGAGCTTGATCATATGAATATCCGGCGTGCAGGGCACATTTTCCACCACTTCGGCCTGAAAATCGTACACCGGAAAGAACGGGACATCCGATTCGTCTTCTTCAATCTCCACCACCAGATCGCTTTCCGCAACTGTGCTGCACAAGAGGACGAATCCTTCCTCCCTCTCAAAGCTCATGAGCGAATACTCCGATACGCGATCCATCAGCTGGTAGTCGCCCTCCAATACCTGCGCCTTGCAGGCCGAACAGCTGCCGTGCCGGCACCCGTACGGAATTTGAATGCCGTTGCGAATCGCAGCATCTAGCAGGGTTTGCCCTTCTTTTGCTATAATGGTTTTACCGCTAGGTTCCAAGGTGACTTCATACGTTTCTACTTTCGTGTTCGATAGACTCATGTTCGACTCTCCTTTCGGATCATGTGAGGTAGAACCCTCTTACAGGCCGCCACCTGAAAGAGGGAACGTGAAGAAATTAGCATGCCATGATTTCTAATGGATCACCGTTTCTTAGCCCGATTTCCCGGATGCTTTGATTCGAATCTAGTGGGATCTCTGTTTGCCGGTCAGCGCGTATCAAGCACAATTTATACTCCTGGTCCTTCTTCAGCTGCCATGCATCCAGACAAGCCTCCAACAGCTCTCTGCTCGTCATGTCATATCGGGCCCTGACTCCGATATTGCAGAAAAACAGATCGTTTTCAGCGTATTCTTTAAAGACCGGCCATACAATCAAGTGATTGGAATCTTTCAAGTAATTTGCCACGATAGTCACCTGCTTTCTTAATTAGCGTGTTATTAGAATTTTATCCATGCCTAAATGCTTGCGATGCTCCTTCCAGCGTGCGTGGTCTCGAGAAGAGTAGTATTCACCCGCCTCTTCTGGAGAAAAGCCGAAGTAATTGAATAAATCGCCAGGCAAATTCTCGCCGAATTCTCCGCTGATATACGCTTCGGCCGGCCACCAGAACTGCATATACTTGGTTGGTTCCTGATCGAAAATATGCTTGCATCCGGGAGAGCAGGTCATATACGTCTTATTGTTGTACTCACTGTATTGCGTCCACATTTTGGTTGGATTGTTCGGGTCCGGGAATTGAGTCGGAATTTGGCATACCGAGCAGACTGCCGGAATTCCCGGACTAGCTACCGCCAAAACGTGATCATCCATTCGACGGAAGAACGGGGCGTAATAGCGTTCAAATGTGTCTGGATATTCATTGGACAGCCATTCATAATCATCCGGCTGCAATTTGAAGCCTCTAAATACGTTGGCGTGCTTAAAGCAATCTAAAATCCGCATGACCGTATGCGAATAATGCTCTTTTTCTTTGATGCTGTCTTCGGCATGCAATGGCAAACGAATGCCGTATTTTCTTAAATCTTTAAACAGCCCGTCAAACACCTGATCTTCTACATAGATTTCGAACGCTTTCTTCCAGGAGATCGGGCGAATGCGCGGATAGTAGTCTACTAGAGTAGAGATCACGGAAAAGATGCGATAAGCTCTCCAGTACCATTTATCCAGCCATTTTTGAATAATCGGTATGTTCCGGTCGTCCTCCTCCAGCAGCATTTTCAGCGCAGACATCCCTAAGGCCATATGGCGGGATTCGTCAGATTGCACACTTTTTCCGATCGCGACAAAGCTGTCATCCCCAACGGCACCTGCTGACTGCGCAAAAGGCAGGAACAGGATATTCGTAAACACGTATTCGAATGAGAAGGAGATCGCCATCAGGGCTTCAAACGGACCGGATGTCATAGCATCGTCAAAGAAGGATTTCGGCACGGTATTGAACCAGTTGTTTTCATTCGTTTGGGCATACGCATGAAGGCCATCGATTTGCCGGCTCATATGCGCATAATGCTTAATCTCGATTTGCGCATGGCGCAATTCATCAATACATTGATTAAAGGTTGCAAAACGGATCGCTTCAATCGGGATATTCCTTCCTACATAAGCCATTAAGCGGTGGGCTTGGTACTCAGCCGGCTGAACGGCCACGGCAAACGCCTTCACCCCTTCATACCAGCGGCCATCAATGACCTTGGCATGTCCGTCGTTCGCTTCGAACGCATTCCGTACGGCGTGAAACAAAAGGTCTTTCTCTGCTTGAACCTTCACATATTGATTGTAAGCCATCCGGAACGGATCTTCCCACCGGCTCGGATCCTTCAGGATAATGCCTTCCTTCTCTAGCATCGGGTATACCCGATTCATGTCAAAATCTTTCGGATCCCACATCAGATCTCTGGTCATGGAATGATATTGCTGCTTGACTCCCATCTTTGCTGCCATTTTCCCGCCTCCCTTATTCTTCGTTATCCCAGCTTATAATCAAGCGCTCTTCGTCCCAATCCTCAATAAACCCAAAATAGGAGGTCATATACAGGTGGATTCCATCCATGTCCCAGTCACTGCCCAGGCATTCTTCCACGGTCTGGCGGCGCAGCACGATCTGACCCGGAGCCTTGACCTTTTTATAAACCGCGTAATCCTCCACCACAACGCCTTCATTATCTACTTGGATCGCCTCTATGATCGCGCGGATGATATCCCCTCCGCTTGTACTCAAATCCATCCCTACATACGCCTGTTTGGTTGTCATTGGCTTCCACTCCTTGTTCTCAGACTAATTGGTTACTTTTAAAAGGGACACCATGCTTTTTATAGGCTGGAATAATGTTTTCCTCTTCAATCTCCTTAAGGGCGGAAGGAACATCGATAGCGATCCCATGCTTCTCAAACAACGAAGATAAAGAGAGAACGGCTTCGAAAGCTTTCGGGTACCACTTGCTGACCCACTCCCCGATGATCTCGGCATTCGACAGCTCTTCTTCCGGAGTCTCCCGCGGATCGCTGAGCGTCAATCCCCAACGATAATCTCCCGGCCAATTCTCATACCCTAAGGATTTCAGATAATCCCAGCGGCTTTCCGCTGTATCCTTCGCCAGGTAGCCAAACAAGGAAAAGGCCCAATCCCGATGCCAGTCCATCTGCTTCTGGATCGTCAAATTCAGAATCGACAGATGCGTATCTCCATGCTTCATCGCTTCCTGATTCAATTTTCGGTACATCAGATTGCCCAGCAGCAAATCAAATGTCAGATTCTCCGCCACTAAAACCTCTGCCCAATCCTCCGTTACCAGGATTTCCTCGACATAGCTTCGCAAAGGCTGGTAAGCCGGCTCCTCCATCAACACCTGCTTGCCATGAGACAAGAAATCGCCATGATGCTCTTCCATGTTCATTCCCCAAAGCGAGATCCACTGGGCTCGCCCTGTTTTATCGTAGGCTTGAAAGGTGGCGCACTGCTCAATCGGCGTTCCTAGGGCATAGCGGATCACATACTGCATTTGCACATTTTCTCCGTATTCCAGATGGCGCAAGGGTGTATACAAATCTCTTAAAGCATTTACCCACTGAGGGCGAAGATTTTCAATGACCTGCAGCTCACGGGCATATTCAAATCCCTTTTCTACTTCTTCGGCTAATTTCTTCCGATTACTGACGTACGTCGTATACCAAAACTTTTTCGGATCCCGGAAACCCTCCCAATTGGAACACTTTAGTTTCGTATAGCGAGGATCAAAGACATCATAGTCACGCTGATCGTAGGCATTTCGGTAATGGCCATGAAGATAAGGCTGCTGGCGAAGCGTGACCTCTTCATATTCATTTTTCGTTTTCCAATCCCACGGCTGCTCGCGAATCGTTTTCTTAAAGGAAGTTTCTGCTGACATCGTGCTCTCCCCTTTCTGAAATTAGGTTAATGCTTTCCCAAAGGATTCCACCAATTCTCTTCGATGATAGAAGATCCCTTGACCGATCTTGTCTTCTGTCCACGTAATCGTCGGGAAATCCTGATACGTAATATAACCGCTTGCAAAAGCTTCGTTCCGGTTACCGGAAGGATCAAAGAAATACACGGTTTGGCCTCGGGTGATCCCATGCCTGGTTGGTGTGACTTCAATGGTAATATCGTTTCGGGCTAAAATATCTGCTGCCTTTAACACATCGTACCAGTTGTCCACAAAAAAGGCGGCATGGTGCAATTTCTTATCCGGACCCTTGACAAAGGCGATATCATGCGGCTTTCCGTTTCTCGCATGCATGAAGGATCCTACCATCACTTCTCCATCGACCGTCATAATTTTCTCGCTTTGATGCAGATCCAGCACCTCCGTAAAAAATCTTGTAGCCGTTTCCAAGTCATCTCCTGTCAAGAGGCAATGGTCCAAGCGATGCGGCGCAATTCCCCTGGTTTCTGTCGGCCAAGGATGCGGATTGACCACCCCTACTCTCGTACCGAGATGCTCAATCTCATGATATAACTCGAGCTGATGGCCCGTCGGGATCTCCACGCGAAGCGCTTCGCCTTCTCCGATTCTTGTTCCCTTAGAAATTCGTTTCACCGTGCAGCCAAACTGCTCGATTTTCTTTTCAAAGTGCTCCAGATCCTCTGCCTTTTCCACTTTAAAGCCCATATGATCCAAGCCTGCCGATTCCGCGTGCTGAAGAATAAGACTATGGTGATCCCATTCATCCCATGCTTTCAGATAAACTCTTTTATCATCCCGAGCCACAACATCCAACCCTATGATATTGGTGTAATAATCTACCGATTTCTCCAAATCCAGTACTTTCAATTCGGCTCGTCCCAATCTCATAATGCTCATCAAATCAACCCCCTTAGATTATTGGCTTCATGTAAGCGTATACCTATTCTAACCTACGGTATATTCAGAAAATAGATATGATTGTGCTGATTTTTTGGTGTTCTTAGTACTTTTAGTACTAATGGAACGGTTTTAAATGTCCTTATAATGAAATGAAAATTTGGACGCCATGTGATTATCACGTTTCATACAAAAACATGTTATTGATTAGACATATTGTGTCGTATTTTTACGAATCATCAATCAATTAAGATAAGCATACGCTTACAAACAATTTGAAGGAGGAACATTCATGGACGCGAAGGACACCCAAAAGAAGTCTGCCATGATGAAGGCGATGGCTTTCAGTTCAGCTGTGGCACTCGCCGCGAGCTTAACGGTAAGCTCAACGATCAGCTTTGCAGCCGAAAATCAGGGCTTAAGCAAAATGGAGGAAAAAACCGCTCACGTAGCAAAAGCACCTAAACCGAACATTGTCTATATCACCCTAGACGATTCAGGTTTTTCTGACCTAGCCAGTTATGGGTCAGAAATCAAAACGCCGAATATAGACAAGCTGGCTGCTAATGGGATACGCTATAACAATTTTAATGTCACCCCCCTATGCTCGCCGACTCGTGCTTCCCTTCTCACGGGGAGGAACAACCATGCCGTGGGAATGGGAACGGTAACAAATTTTGATTTGGGCCCGGATTACCCCAATAAACGCGGTCAGATTACGCCTGCTGCAGGAACCGTTGCCGAAATATTGAAGGAAAATAACTATAGCACCTTCGCCGTCGGCAAATGGCATTTGGCTCCAACCCATCAAATCACGCCAGCCGGACCGTTTCATAACTGGCCGCTGGGCAAAGGCTTTGAAAGGTACTATGGATTTATAGAAGATTCAACGGACCAATTCCGACCTGAGCTTGTCTATGATAATCATTCCATCGAAACGCCAAAGCGTGAGGACTACCATGTGTCCGAAGATGTGGTGGATCATGCCCGCCAGTTTGTGACGGATCAAATCTCGGTGGCGCCCGATAAGCCTTTCTTCCTCTATATGAATTTTGGTGCCCAGCACATGCCCCATCAGGTGCCGCAAAAGTACATAGACATGTACAAGGGGAAGTATGACAAGGGATGGGATAAAATCCGGGAAGAGCGATTTAGCCGGCAAAAACAGTTGGGGATCATTCCAAAGGATGCCGAGCTGACCCCCAATAATCCGGGCGTACAGCCCTGGGATAGCCTTACCGCGGCGGAGAAACGAGCTTTTGCCCGTTTTCAGGAGACGTACGCTGGCTTTCTCACCCATACGGATGAACAGATCGGCCGCTTCATCGATTACTTGGAATCTGTCGGTGAGTTGGAAAACACGATGATCGTACTGATCTCAGACAACGGCGCCAGCTCCATCGGCAAAAATACAGGATCGATCAACCATATGCTGGCTTATAACTTCATGCCGGAAAATTTGAACGATATCCTGCCTCGCCTAGATGAAATCGGCAGCGATAAAGCCGGTTCGGACTACCCTGCGGGTTGGGCTCAGGTAAGTAATACGCCATTTAAGTTATATAAGAATAGCGCTTATGCAGGGGGTACCCGTACACCGCTGATCATTTCCTGGCCAGCAAGGATCAAAGATAAGGGATCCATTCGTACCCAATATGCCCATGTAAGCGACATTACGCCTACGGTGCTTGATGTAGCAGGGATCACGGCACCTGAAACGCTAAAGGGAGTCCAACAGATGCCTTTGCATGGTACAAGTCTGGCTTACACTTTTGACGATGGGAAAGCCCCATCGCAAAAGAAAACCCAATACTTTGAAGTAACGGGACACCGGGCGATCTATCATGATGGCTGGAGAGCCATTGCGTTTCATAAGAAAGGAGATCCATACGAAAAAGATAAATGGGAACTCTATCACGTGGAGAAAGACTACGCAGAAGTGCACGACCTAGCCGCTCAATATCCGGACAAGCTAAAGGAATTGCAAGATCTATGGTGGGAGGAAGCCAAGCAATATAATGTCCTTCCGATTACGGATATCTTCATTGAAGGGTTTAAGAGCATCCCCGAAGACTCTTCGCGGGCGCGAGATACCTTTGTCTATTATCCTGGCATGTCCCATCTTAGCGATTCGGCTTCCCCTCCGATCATGGATCGTTCGTATACGATTTCGATTCCGATTGAGAGGTCAAAAACATCCGAACAAGGAGTTTTAATTGCTTTAGGGAGTCATGAAAGCGGATATACTCTCTACATCAAGGATAACAAGCTTTTCTATGACTATAATGCGGGTACGGCCATTTACAGAGTTGAGTCGAATGTGGAGGTTCCTCGAGGAAAAGCAGTCGTTCGCTATGAATTTAAGAGAACAGCCCCGAACAAAGGGGTAGGGACTCTCTATATCAATGACAAGAAAGTCGGGGAAGCTTCCATCGACCAGACGATCCCTTATAAAACTTCCTTTGAAGGACTAGATATCGGTCGGGATACCTTATATCCCGTGAGTCCGAATTATGCTGATCGGGATGAATTCACGTTTACCGGATCGATCGAAAGGGTGGTATATGATTTGCAAGATATGCCTTAATTGAGCATCCGTAAATGGGGGCGATCTTAAAGCCCCCTCTTCTTCATTCATCAAAGAAAGGGCGTAGAAATGCATGAAAACAAACCAATCCACTCTTCCGGGCTTTCATATCCTCGCTAAGCCAACAGGACCGCAATGTAATCTAGATTGTCATTATTGCTTTTATACAGAAAAAGAGACCCTATTTCCGGGTAAACCCAGTTTTCGGATGTCAGACGAGGTTCTGGAGGCTTTTATTCGAAATTATATTGATTCGCAACGGACTCCGGAGGTTTCGTTTGTTTGGCAGGGTGGAGAACCTACCCTTATGGGGCTAGATTATTTTCATAGGATCATAGAGCTGCAAGATAAATATTCCCAAGGAAAAAAGATCACGAATTCTTTGCAAACGAATGGTACGCTCCTCACTGATGAATGGTGTACCTTCTTAGCGAAGCATGACTTTCTGGTAGGACTGAGCCTGGATGGGCCGGAAGACCTTCATGATCACTACCGCGTGGATCGCGGGGGAAAGCCAACCTTTCATAAAGTCATGGATGCCCTGAAGCTATTGCAGGAATACGCGGTTCAGTTTAATGTCCTTTCTTGCGTCACCAAGGAGTCTTCGCAAAGACCTTTAGACGTTTATCGTTTCTTGAAAGCACAAGGGGTTAAGTTTATTCAATTTATTCCGATTATCGAACGAAAACCGGATACCACGGCACACCAACTTGGATTGCGCTGGGCTGCCCCTCCTGTTTTAAATGCGGTCGGCGTCCAAACGGCGGTAACCCCGTGGACCGTTGAACCTGTTGCTTACGGAGATTTTCTGATTCAGGTTTTTGATGAGTGGGTACGCCGGGACGTCGGCTCCATCCACATCATGAACTTCGAATGGGCCCTTTCTTCTTGGCTCGGCTTACCTTCGTCCATCTGTATTTTCTCCGAGCATTGCGGCCGTGCGGCTGTTATGGAACATAATGGGGATCTCTATTCATGCGACCACTTTGTCTATCCCGAGTACCGGTTGGGTAATGTCCTGACGGATGCCTTAAGTGATCTGATCGAAACGGAACAGCAAAAAAACTTTGGGACAAGCAAAAAAACAGCTCTTCCCAAAGCCTGCATCGCTTGTGAAGTACGTTTTGCCTGTCATGGAGAGTGCCCCAAGCATCGTTTTCTCCTCACGGACGATGGAGAACCGGGATTAAACTATCTCTGTGCGGGCTACAAGAAATACTTCCGGCACATCCATCCTTTCATGAAAGTAATGGTTCAGCTGCTTGAGCATGATCAGCCCGTTTCCAGGGTGATGGACGTTATCCGCGGACCGCTTGTGATAAGAGCGCAGTAAGAAAAACTCGCTCCTTCGAAACCTGTTCGGCAGGAGCGAGCCTATCCTTTCCCCCTATCACCTAACTCAAAGCGAATTGATTAGTCATAATCAAATATTTCAGCGCAAAGTATAGCTGAAAACGCTCTTCGGCCATAGTCAAGTCTCCTTGATACAGCTCGGCAATCCGTTTGAGCCGATAGCGGAAGCCTCCGACTGACATTTTCATTTCCTTGGCAGTTTTATGCAAATTGCATTCGTTCATCAAATAGAAATAAAGCGTTTTCGTTAATTCACTATTATTTTCTTGATCATAGCTAAGGAGCGGTCCTAGTTTCTGCTCAGCAAATCGATGTAATTCCGCCGGGTTCTCGTGCTGCAGTAAAATATGCAAAAGCCCAAGGTCCTCATAGGCCGCAACAGATTCAGTCTTTTTCAGCTGTTGGTGAATCTTCAGGACTTGTTTAGCCTCTTCATAGGCCCTCTTCACTTGGGAAACATCGCTGTATCTGGAACTGATTCCAATTTTCCACGCACTTGAATTTTGAGATAATAGCTTGAGCAAAACATCGGCCATCTCGTGTTTCGTTATTCGTTGTTTCTGCAAATAGGGTTCGGGAATAAGCAACAGAATAAAATGGGATCTTTCAGTAATCAGCCACTTTTCGCCTTGTCCTTGAAAATGACTTTGTAACCTCTTAATGAAGCTTTCTCTTCCATGAAAAGGCTCCTCCCTTTGGCCTCCTTCTATTAGGTATGCATATCCTGGAACCCCTAGATTGTATCCTAACATTTTCCCCTGCTTCAGCCATTTTTCTGCGGAAAGAGGATCAGAAAGCATTTCATCCAGGAACTTGTCCGCCATTCGGTATTCCATCTCGACGGTTGTCTTTTGCTGAAATAAATAAAGAGAGCAGGCCCACGATGCTCTTTCTAGACATAATAAGTGGCTTTCACTGGCACTAGGATCATCCGAAATAACGGATATATAGCCAAAAAGCTCATTTTTCAGCACAATCGGTGCGATGACGCGACGATGGCTTGCCCCATAACGTTCAGATACATGTAATTCAATCGGTTCCTTATGCTCAACTAATTGATGAAGTGACATGCGGGAAGAAGTTCGTTTATCCTGATCTTTCCAAAAATCTGATAAGGACTTGGAATAATTTGTGGACTCCAGTTTAGATAATCGCGCATAAGCCAGCGGCATAAAGTCTTGATTCTCAATGAGGACTGGGAGCTCGAGCAAGTCGCTTAAAATGCTGCTAATATCATCAAACCCGCCGCCATGAAGAATATTCTGCATGAGCTTTCTATGGATCCTATGGGTGAGCTGCAAAATCTCCTGCTGCTTTTCGATTTTCCGGTAAGCCTCGTCCAGCGGATCTTGCAGATTATGTTCTTCCAAATACCCCCTTTCCGCATCCACCTCACTTCCCCATTCCTCCACGGTTTTCCCTATCCATTGGCAGTATGGATCTCCCATCCCCCGGCATTTCACTTCTTTGAAGATTACTTGTCTATTGAAATGAGTCGAAACATATCCGCTGGCATAACCGGTCATGGTAGTACAGACAGGGTAAACCCCTTTTCCGAAATGCCTGATATATTCTTCTGACTCATAGGTATCTTTCCATATGCCTTCCATATAAAAATTCCCATTGGCCCTATCTATATCCGCTTGCAGGATTTCAACCTTGGCCACGCCAAGCATTTGGTTGATCTTCGGTCCCGCCAGCAGCCATTCGAGATCATCCTGATAACTGTAATTGTTCAAGACAATGCCGACATTGTGAACTCCGCGATTCCAGCCATGGCGAAACATAAAGCCCCTTGCGCGCTCAAACCCAAGCACATTGATTAAATCACGCCTGAGCAGACCAAGGGAACGATTATCAAAGAAAATGACGCGAGAATTATTCATCAAAATTTTCCCGTTTTCCGGGTCATACTGCAAGATATCCCGTATATCAAGATCCATCGCATTTTTTTGAAACATCCTTTTCTTATGCCCCTCTCCGGTGAAGTTTCAACTCATGCAAATTTCAATCTATTCTATCGATCCATTATACTATAAAGTAACACTCTTTTTGATTATGTAACGGTTAATGATATAATTTTACAAACAATCAATTAACAATAATTAGCAATTTAATGTTAAGGAGTGATTCATGTGGCTGTTGAAGCGTACATTAACTTTAATGGAAACTGTCGTGAAGCAGTATAGTTTTATGCTCAGGTTTTTGGAACAGAACAACCTCAATTTATGACCTTTGGAGATGCGCCACCTGACCCGAATTTTACCCTTCCAGAGGAAGCTGAAAATTTAATCATGCACACTAGGCTGAACATTAATGGAAGCAATGTGATGTTTTCTGATGTTTTTCCCGGAATGCCATATGTTGCCGGAAACAACATAAGCCTTGCAATAGTCAGTAAGAACATAGAAGAAATTAAGGCCTATTTCAGTAAACTGAAAGAAGAAGGCACTGTCCGCATGGATCTTCAAGAAACATTTTGGAGCAAATGCTACGGAAGTTTAACAGACAAGTATGGAATTGAATGGCAATTTAGCCACGATAGTGGCGAAATGAAAATGTAATTTTCCGAATTCATTTGGGAAAGGATATAAGCAAAACAAGGAAAAGACCCGTAGCGTAAATTACGGGTCTTTTCTCTCATCCCTCTATCTGCCTTGAGTAGACTCGGATGAACTATTGTTGTTATTGCGATATTCATTGTCATATCCATACCCGTACGGTGGTCTTCCGTAAGGGGGCCTTCCGAAGCCGCCAAAGAAAGGAAAAGGAAAAGGCAAGTAATAAGGTGGATAATAATAAGGAGGGTAGTATGGATATGGATAATAATAAGGCGGATAAATTGGTGGCCGTGGGCGAGGGAAAAAGAGCCCTAACTGTCGATCATCTGCCGGAACCTGCGCACTAACGGGAACAGCCTTTCTTTTCTTCAAGATAATGATTACCTCCTGTTTTTATCATGACATTCATCTATAGTTATATATGCCGGTTGATGAACAAATGCTTGGGCTCTTGCCAAAACTTTGGAGCAGTGCAGTCCAAAAGGATTGTTCCTTTTGGACTGTTGTACTATTAAAGCAATCCTTCCCTCGCTAGTTGCTCTATTACTTTATGGTCAGTTGGAAAAGCAAGCGAGGGTAACTCGTCGTAGCCAAAAAAATCAATTTCATCAAGGTCATCAGCAGGTGCCATTTGACCTTCCTTTACCTGAGCCAAATACCAGATTCCTACTGTGTGCTGTTTAGGATTATGAAAATTAGAATGTACAGCATAAACCCTTATTAAATCCACAGCCAAGCCTGTCTCTTCCTCAAACTCCCGTTTGCAAGCCTCTTCAACATCCTCTTTCCATTCTACATAGCCGCATGGAATGCACCAAAGCCCTTGATACGAAGCATTTCTTTTGCCAAGAAGGATCTTTCCATCGCATAACACGATGGCAGCCACCCCCACAATCGGGTTTTGATAGAAAACAAAACCACAACTTTCACACTGCGGTTTGTCTTGATCAGCCATCGTTCTTGCAAGGAGCTTTCCCCCACACTTTGGACAATAAGAGTAGCGTGTTGGAATCATGTTTTCACCTCCGATTCATTATGCCTGAATGTTAATCACCTTCACACCCCACCATTCGACATCCCTGTATAATAAGCTGTAGTAATTTGTCGAATTGTTTTATTACACAAATGCTTATCGTTATATTATATTGTATGTAATGCTTTTTGGTTGACCGTCAAACCAACAAGAAATTCTGACAGGATAAAAAAAAGCCGCAAATTGCGGCAATTAGGAGTTATGCTCACAATGAATGAGCATAGATGTAAAAACATAAAAACATTCGACAAGCAGTATCATATTAGAATTATTCTAATAAGTCAAGGGAAAACGTATATATATAACACATTGACGGTCATTAGGGTGCATGGTTTATTCCATGCACCCTTTAAGTTATACATAATACTATGATATCAGCTTCAGCCCAATGGCAGCCATTAGCACCATACTTATAAATAAAATCCGCTTCCAGTCTTTAGATTCTCCGTAAAAAAACATGCCTACAAGCGTTCCCCCTACCGTGCCAATTCCAGTCCAAACCGCATAGGAAGTTCCCATGGAGATGGTTTTCATGGCTTGAGTCAAGAATAGGAAGCTTAATAAAAAACCGCCGAACATCATGATAAATGACAGCAAGTTTCTATCCTTATTTACTTTATTCATGCCTGTAACCCCAACTACTTCAAACACACCTGCTAAGACAAGGTAAATCCAGCCCATTATGCTGCAGCTCCTTTCTCATCCCGCTCTTTCGTGACCACTTTCAGTCCGAATACACCAGATAACAATAAGAGAATAAGGAGCAATTTGAGCCAACTGAATGGTTCTCCGAAAAAAATCACTTCGATCAAGACCGTCCCCGCTGTTCCAATGCCTGTAAACACAGCATAAACAGTCCCGACCGGCAGCCTTTTCGAGGCGCGAATCAATACATAAAAGGAAATATAGATGGCTGCAATGGTTCCAATCCACTCCCACAAAGTATTGGAATGCTTGAGCCCAGTGACCCAGATGAATTCAAAAAAACCTGCAAGCACGACAAATATCCAATCTCGATCCATTGGATTTCCCCCTTAAATCTCTCTTTATTTTTTTGATAATCCTTGCCAGTATAGATACCAAGAGGCATCTATTCTTTTCTCCAGCCGCTCTGGACCTCCATATAACATTTCAACGAACACTCCATCTAATACCCCCAAGAAAGCAATAGCAGCACGCTCCGCACCAACAGGGCTAATTTCTCCTTCCCCCATCGCTTTATCCAAAATAGGCACAAGATAGGCTTCTAATCTGTCCAAGTATTCATAGACATCACTCATGATCTGATCGTAAAGATGCGCGGGCGGAAAGAAGGAGGTTCGCAGGCAGAGTTTTGTACTATCGTTCTGTTCATATCGCTCTTTATACTGCAGAAGAAAGCCATGAAGGCAATTTTCTATCGGCTGGTTCGCATGGCTTTCCAAATAATTGATAACGAATCTTAACTCATTAACAAACACATCTCTTATTACATGCAGGAAAAGCTCATCTTTTCCCTTAAAGTGCGTATAGATGGATTGTTTTTTAATTCCTACTTCCTCAGCGATCTGTCCCAATGATGCTCCTTCATATCCATTATTGGCAAAATGCTTGAGAGCAATTTCCTTAATGCGATTTCCAGTCATGCACCATACTCCTTCCGAACGTTCGTCAGGATCAGTTTATCACATATGTATATTTTCTTCAAAGCCATTTTTTCAGTGTGCTTCAGCTTGCTCAGCTTGCTTGGGCGAACACACCCTCTTTCAAGAAAGTTTGGTTATTGTTAAAATAGAGCAGGAGGCGATTAAAATGGCAAGATTACCTTTGTTACCTATCGACGGAAGCCCGTTTCAACAAGCGTTTGAAAATACGCCCAAGCTTCGAGCCGCTTTTCTGCAAATGGACGAGGCCTTAAAAGAGATTTTGGAACCAGAATTGCTGGAACGCATCCGTTTGCGAAGCGCTGCCAACAATCACTGCGAATACTGACAAGGGATTCGATATATTGCTCTGGATGAGCAATTGACCGAAAGAGAAAAAGCGGCACTTGAACTAACCGACCATATCATGGCTTATCACGGTCAGCTCCCTGAAGAACTCTATCAAAAGGTGAAATTACACTTCACGGATCAAGAGATTATTGCGTTATTTTGGCAAATTGGAAGTAAAAACGCGGCGAATTGGTTTTTGATTGCTATGCAGATAGAACAGTCCAAATGATGAACGTTTCAACGAAAAAACCTACCCAAGCGGTAGGCCTTTTTGTGTTGAACATTATGTGTCAAATGCATATCCTACGAGTTCCATAAACCCTTTTCCTTCTAGCGCTTTTCTCTTTCCATCAACCAAATCTCCAGTAAGGGGAGATGAGTACGACATTACCTATTTTTTGCTAGGTTCATTTTGGAGGTCATACAAAGCAGCCTGGCTCTCTGTTAACCCCCGAAAAGCAGGGTGGACCGTCAAATCATCTACTTTCTCCCCTCGAATCCAAATAACGGATTTTCTTTGTTTTAGTTTATTAATATAGTCTTAACCAGTCCTCATCGGCAACAGCCTGCACCTCCTGTCAAGTTCTGCCCTATATATTTGTATAGTTTATCCTGATATAGGTATAAGTGGTTACAACTTTGGGCAACAACTCACAGTAGGGTTATGCAGATTACTCGAAAGGCTATTCGTACACCTGCGGCCCTTTTTCCATTAATAGCCGTTTTTTGAGATCATAGAGCTCGTTGGATAAAGAAACAGGATAAATCTCTGGATTGGTCCGTCGTTTATACTCCGGCCACAGTCGCACCAGCTGCTGTTGGTGGAACGAGCGACTCTCTTCCAGGGATGGAAGATCCTTGACCGCCTCTCCTTTTTCGATAACGGGAGTTAACAAAGGATACAAGGTATAGGATTGGACGGTTTTTTGCAGGTACGGATGAGTCGGATGAACCATGTGAAGGGGTTTAGTCGGATCTAGCCTTTCATGTTCCATTGCAATCAAATCCCCTTTAAATTTACCTGTCTCTTCATCAATAATACGATACACTTGCTTGATTCCTGGATTTGGGATTTTTTCGGGGTTTTCCGATATTTTTATCACAGGCAGGTACGAATTATTTTTCTCACGAGCTGCGACCTTATAGACGCCACCTAAAGCCGGCTGTTCATAGGCCGTGATTAGCTTTGTACCCACACCCCATACATCGACTTGAGCTCCTTGCAGCTGAAGGTCTGCAATAATGTTTTCATCTAAATCATTCGAAGCCACAATTTGAACATAGGAAAGGCCGGCTTCATCCAGCATGTTTCGTGCCATTTTGGATAAGTAAGCAATATCCCCGCTATCTAAACGGATACCTTTTAGCTTTTCTCCACGCTGCTCCATTTCTTTGGCTACCCGAATGGCATTGGGGACACCGCTGCGCAGGGTATCATAGGTGTCTACCAGGAAGATTGAAGCATTGCCATAGAGGGAGGCATACTGACGGAACGCCTCTAACTCCGAGTCATGAGTTTGAATCCAAAAGTGAGCCATCGTCCCAACTGTAGGAATTCCGTACTTCTGTCCCGCATGCATGTTGCTGGTTCCCACCAAGCCAGCAAGATACGCCGCACGTGCCCCATCTATCGAGGCATCATTTCCTTGGGCACGACGTTTCCCTAATTCAATGATGGGTTTCCCCCCTGCTGCTTGCACCATGCGAGATGCCTTTGTCGCAAACAAGGATTGCGAATTGAAGAGCAGAAGCAATTGGGCCTCAATTAGAAGAGCTTCCCACATCGCAGTTTCGACCCGAAGAACCGGTTCGTTGGGGAAGATTACGTCTCCTTCCCGAGCTGCATAAACCGTTCCGGTAAAACGAAGAGTTTTCAAATCCTCTATAAAGGCTTGTTCAAAGAGAGGATCTTGACTAAGGAACGCAAGGGCTTCTTCGTCCACTTTTAAATCCTTTAGATAATCAATAATCGAGGTTAATCCCGCAAAAATGGTGTACCCATTGTGAAATGGATTTTTTCGAAAAAAGGCATCACAAACGACTTTTTCTTGGTGTCTTCCCTGCTTCCAGAATCCCTGCATCATCGTTAACGCATATTTATCGCAATCTAGCGCGGTGAAGCCCATCGTTTTTTCCTCCTGTTTCAGGTCAGGAGAAGGCGTTACCCTTCTGCCCGTATCACTTGAAATCCCAATTGGTTTTGAAAATGTCCTAATGCCCATTCATGTCCGGCGGGGTTAAAGCTGGCTACGGCATCTTCATGAATAATGACTTCATAACCCTTATTGTAAGCATCGACAGCGGTGTGAAGAATACAGATATCCGTGCAAACTCCCACCAAATGGATTTCTGTGATGCCTCGGACACGCAGAAAAACATCTAAATTGGTCCCAGCGAAAGCACTGTAACGGGTTTTATCCATCCAATGAACCCTATCAGGGTGATCCGATTGCAATTGTTCAAAGAGCGGCTGGAGTGTTCCATATAAATCTCGTCCCCATGTTCCTTTTATATTGTGAGGCGGATAAAGCTTCGATTCAGGATGGTATGGGTCTTCTTTCTTATGTGAATCGACCGCCATCACCACCGCATCGCCCTGATCCGCAAAGATTTGGGTTAAAGCGGCAATCCGATCTTCGATATCTTGGCCGGGCTTACCGCAAGTTAAAGCCCCTTTTTCATGAACAAAATCGTTTGTGTAATCAATGACAATTAAAGATTTCATGAGCGTACCTCCTGGGATTTTTGGATTGATATTGGGCATCAACACAGTCATATAGTTATTGGCATACATATTGTAGATACCAGACGAATTAGAGAGGCTGCTTACAAGCAAATCTGTTTAAACTCTTTCCCATCAACTGATGGTAGTTGGATTGTCTTTTATATTATGAAATCCAGTCACACCATATGGAAGAATTATAAAACCACCTGCATTCCTTCTTTTTATTATTGACCAACCCTTTTTATCATCTAATTTCCATAATATGTACATACCGTGGACCACACCAGTTTATGGCTTATAGGTGCTACAACAACCTGCCTAGAGAAGAATTGTATCTTCCATTTGCGAAGAATATCAAGCTGTTTCTCTAGTAGTACATCAACGAAATAGCGCTTAATTGAAAAAGAGGATAGGATGGAATTATTCCACCAACTCAATTATAATAAAATACTTTTAAAATCAGCACTTTAGAATTAAAATATAATAAAATGTTAATTATAGTATAAGAAATATTTACAGAAAGTGAGGTAAGCTAGTTTGTACTATTGTTTGGAATGCAAAGAATACCATCCAAAATCAACGGTAAGTAAACTTTTAAATACCGGATTCAGAACTGAAGATAGTTACCGAAAGAATGTTCCGCTAGGTTTCTGTCAAAAGACACCCAAGACCCCATCTCAATTAACGGAGAACCGCGTTTAATTCTATTTAAACGCGGTTCTTTTTGTCATTTCAAGAAAAGACTGCCGAAGCAGCCTTCTTGTCTTCTATCCTATCTAACCTCTAGCGGGATCATAAGAATCTCCCGAATTTCCTGCTCGGTTAATGCAGATAATTCCCGCTGTCCTTCCTGGATCACTTCCTCAATCAAGTCTTTCTTTTTCTGCTGGAGCTCGTACATCTTTTCCTCAATGGTGCCCTGTGCGACGAGGCGGATCACTTGGACTACGTTTTTCTGCCCGATACGATGGGCACGGTCGGCTGCTTGCTGTTCCACTGCGGGGTTCCACCATAGATCATAAAGGATGACGGTGTCTGCTCCCGTCAGGTTCAACCCAGTTCCTCCTGCCTTTAGGGATATGAGGAACAAGTCCCGCTCTCCTTGGTTAAACCTGCTGCATTGTTCTATCCGTTCGGAAGAAGGGGTTTGGCCGTCCAAGTAGAAATATGGCACTCCCTGATCGCCCAGCTCCCGCCCAATCAAGCCCAGCATCCCGGTAAATTGGGAGAATACCAGCAACCGCTTCCCTGCGCTCCGACATTCTGCCACAATTTCCATTAGCTGCTCGAATTTTGCTGAGCTTCCGGAATAGCCCTCGACGAACAGGGCAGGATGGCAACAGAGCTGCCGCAGCCGAGTCAAACCCGCTAGGATCTTGATCCGGTTTTTCTGAAAGCCTTTATTCAGATGCTTCACTGTTTCTTGTTGCAATTCGGCTAAATAGGCCACGTACAGCTTTTTCTGTTCTGGATGGAGTTCAGAGACCTGAAGAGTTTCAATCTTTTCCGGCAGCTCCTTCAGGACGTCGGTTTTTAACCGACGAAGCAGAAACGGACGAATCCTCTTCGCCACGACATCCCCGGATAACTCGTTGAACGCTTTTCTGCCCGGAAACAACTCGGAGAACACCACATTGAAAATGGACCAGAGTTCCTCTAGTCTGTTTTCCACCGGAGTACCGGTGAGAGCAAATCGGTAACGGGCCTTGATCTCCTTCACTGCTTTGGCCGTCTGAGTGGTGTGGTTCTTAAAGACCTGCGCCTCGTCCAGGATGAGGGTATGAAAGGATTGCGCCCCATACCATTCCATATCCCTGCGCAGAAGCGGATAAGAAGTGATGATCACGTCCGCCTGGTCTGCCTCCTGCAACGCACGGCTGCGCTCCGATCTGCCGCCGTCCACGACAACCGATAGAATCTCAGGGGCGAATTTCTTCATCTCATTTTGCCAATTGTACACCAGAGAAGAGGGAGCAACGATGACCGCCGGCAGCTTCTGATCTCGGATCGAGGGCAACTCGGAGACAATAAAAGCGATGCTTTGCAGAGTTTTTCCCAGCCCCATATCGTCTGCCAAAATACCACCGAAACGATAGTGCGCAAGTGTCTTTAGCCATTGAAACCCATACCTCTGATAGTCCCGAAGGATGGGGGCCAAACTGTCCGGAACGCGGAAGTCCAGATGATCTGGATTTCGTATGCTTTCCAAGAGCTCGCGGAACGATTTCCCTAAATTGACGGCATGTCCTTGTCTCTCATAATCAATCAACTGAATTCCGCGCGCTACTGGAAGGAGGATTTTCGCTCCCTTCACCTCCTTATTGCGAATGCCCATTTCGCTCATGAGCCGAATGATTTCCTGGAACTCTTCGCTTTCTAAAGGTAATAGCGCTCCGTTCGGCAATCGGAAGTATTTGCGCTTTTCTTCGAGGGACTTCAGCAGATTCCGGATTTCCGATTCGGGAATCCCTGCGATATCGAAACGGAATTCCAGCCAATCCAGTCGATCCGCCCAATCCACCGTTACCTTCGGGGAGGCTTGTCTCGTGAAAAGCCTCATTTTCACCGCGGTCGTGCCGTAGACCGTCGCCAACTTTTCCAGCTGTGGCAAGATATGGTAGAGAAAATCGTATTCGGCCTCTTCATCATGCATGATATATCCGCCTTCCGTCTTGGTGAAGGAGCTTTGGTCCATGAGCTCCAGAATTCTCCGTTCCTTGTCCCCATCCCGAATAAAAATACGTCCGGTGCGCTGTTTCTGCCCTTCTCCTTCTAACGGATTGATAACCAGATCTCCATATTGAAACTCCAACCCCGCGAGCAGTCGATCCTTCACTCGGTCCAAGAATAGTTTAGCCTTTAGCGGCGTTTGCCTAATCTGATTGGAAACGGCCGGAGCAAGGCGCACGCTGCCTAACTTCATCAAACCGGGTATCACCTTTTCCATGAAAAGCTCCATCTGCTCCGGAGGAATTTGGATTTGGTGCCGGCGGGAAGTTTCGAGCATTTGCTTAAGCTTGGAGAGACGCTGGCATAAATCCGCCTGCAGCTTCAGCAGCTTTCCTTCAAAAAGGACGACCCCGTACCATTCCATAACCGTAATTCTTTCCAAACCCCAAACGTCTAGCTGAAATCCTTCGTCTTTTGCCTGGTCGAACTCAAAGCGAAGAGGAATCGGTTCCTCTGATACGCGAAAGCCATCGAATGTCCTGCCATCCTGCTCAAGCTGTACCTTAGGAGCCTCCGAAAGCAAAGGAAAGAGGGATTCCCATGCATAAGGCGGAACGGGAAGGATTCGATCGCTGTTCACCGCGTTTTCGAGGTACACCTTTTCATTGTGATAGATTTGAATTAACTGTCGAATTACCACATCATTTTCTCTTTGAAAGCCGTGGAACTTCGGATCATAAATAAAATGCTGGGTGAATACAAAACCTTCTCTCCGCTCGATTCGGTCGAGAAAATCTCTTATATCCTTAACGGTGTACAGTCTCTTGGGCCCGACTTTCATTTCAATGCCGAACATGCGCTTCCGATCCTTACTAGGACAGGGTTTGCAAATGAACAGCACATCAAGGATTTCCCTGGTATCATAGAGATGTCGAGTATTGCTTGAACGAAGCGGGCTTTCCCCAAAAAGATCCAACATACGATTAGTCAGTTGGATATCTTCTACTTCATTCTCATTGTCGGTCTGCCCGTTTCCCCCCAAGAATCCGTCCTGTTGAAAGTCATGGATATTCAACAAAGCAGCCGCGATATGCTGGCAGTAATGATGGTAAGAATCCAGGGCAGGACAGGTGCACTCCGCATCTACATCTCCATTTTCTGCGATCCTGATGATAACCTGGAAGCTTTCTTTTCCTTTTACCATCGCTTCGTAATGCAAAGAATCGGGGGAGTACTTCGTCATAGTCACTTTTCCAGCTCGGTAGTAGGCTTCCCCTGTTTTAAAAGAGACCTGGCCGCATAGCGACTGAATAATCCCTATAGACAAAACAACATTCATTTCTTGATCCTTTCTTTGGAAGACATTAGTCTGCCGTTTCCTTTAGTTGAAAAAAACACTTTCAAATGCTATCCTAAATGTTATTATAAATTCAGTTGAACGCGCAGGTGATGAAAATGATTGAGATAAAAACTTCCCCGCTCAGTAATGGTGAATTCAATAGAGGAGTATTCGCGACACGCGATATAGCGAAAGGAAGTCTTATACATGAAGCGCCGGTCCTTCCTTACCCGAATGAGGAACATGTTTTCATAGAAAAAACAACTCTTGCTGATTACGTGTTTGAGTATGGTACTAATCATACTGCCATCCTCTTAGGATATGGCATGTTGTTTAACCATTCCTATACGCCCAATGCCACCTATGATATTAACTTTGAGAACCACACCTTTGACTTCTATGCTTATACGGATATTAAAGCAGGTGAAGAAATACTCATCAACTATAACGGTGATGTAGATAACAATGATCCTCTTTGGTTTAATGAATCAAATGGATAGGTAATTTGAAACTAAGGGGAAGGATATTCCTTAAACATTAATCTCTTCCCCTCTCGAGTGGGATTTATTCAGTTGAACAATATTAAGGGGTTTGGATGAGTATCCAAACCCCTGTTCCATATAGCTTTATTCTAGTTTGCTTCTGATCGTATTCATTACTTCTCCCTCATCTGGGAACCTCCCCAGCTCCTTTTTGGAGAAGATGATTTCGTTGTCCAGGGTTAGTTCGAATACTCCATCGGAACTCGGAATAAGTGAAAATTCTTTCACACTGTTTTTAAGCTCATTCAAGATTTCTTCCGTCAAACTGACGGCTTTAGGCAAGAAACCTCAGCCTGTTCAATATTCTAGGGATAATCTCTTTTGATCCATAGCGCCCAACTCCAATATAAATTTTGTTATTGAATTTTGTTATTGAATTCAGTTACTATCATCTCCGATTTTCGAATAACCCAAACGTTCTCCATTCTTTCCCATCTTGCATATCCCTTCATCTTTAGAATATAATGCAAACAAACGTTCTTGTTGGGAGGCGAATAAATTATGCTTCGTGATCTTCAGCGATACCTTACCTCCGGTCAGCTGGTTGAGATTATCTACCTGAATCAGCAAGGTCAGATTTCACAGCGAAAACTCAGACTTTACTCGATTGATGGCGATCAGCTCAAAGCCTACTGTTTGACCAGATCCTCGATCCGTTCATTTAGCATCAAAAACATTTTAGCCTTAGCCTCGGTGAAGATAGGGCGGGCTGGGTAGCATCAAGGTAATAGTTGCTTCACCAATCGCTTGGGTGCGGCTCTCAGATACGCTTCCTTTATCAATCCGTCCAGCTCGTTCCAATCAATCGGAAATCCGTTTTTGACAGATACCCACCCATGGTGACCGATATAAGGTGTTTTTAAAAAACGGCCCTGCTGTAATAGAATTTCCTGGGTTTCCCGGTCCGCCTTGAAAGAAAGACCCACATTGCCTTCGTTCTCCCCCATTATGATAAATGACTTCCGATGGACTTTAAACGTTGTATGACCGAACCCGTCGATAATTTCCTCTACCTCTGGCAAAGTTCTAGAAATTAGTCGCACCTTTTCCAGTATTTCAATCCCCTGTTCAGATTTTAAGCTTTTATCGTGTTTCACAATGGACCTCCTGAAACTAAATAATTGAAATTATTGAACCGAGAGCTTCGAAATCAAAATTGCTAATAAGGCAAAGGGAGCCTGTAGTTTCCTCAATATCGTGAACGAAATAAAGTGGCGGAAACAACCAAGCGAGCTTATTTAATGCTGGAACGTGCCCTGGAGTAAGCATCTTCGATCACCTTCTTATGGATCCCATATAACGTTAAAATGGGAGTCAAATAGACTCCCCTATTCAAGATCCTGAGCGGATATTTATTGAAGAGATTGCAAATGCTCAGCGAGGCGATCCCAAGTTTCAGTGACTCCTTGCAACATGCCCATATCTAAGACGGTTTTTAGCGCTTCAGCTGATTCGAACTGTGCCCGGTTAACGAGCTTTGTCCGCCCCTCGTCATCTGCAAAAGTCACCGTTATCAGTGTTGAAGGCATTCCCTCTGCTTCCTTGCCTTCTGCATCAGAAAAATAGTCGACGTATACAATCTTCTCTGCCTCTGCAATTTCTCGATAGACTCCTTTGCCCCAAGATTCATAACCATAAAAATCCCCTTGATTCTCGTCCATGCATTTCATGCAGTAGTGCCATATGCCGCCAGGCCGAAAATCCACCTTGCAAACCGTCAGCACCCAGCCTCGAGGACCCCACCAGTGCTTCAGATGTTCAGCTTCGGTGAACGCTTTGAATACGAGCTCGCGGGGCGCATCAAAAATACGCTCCAGAATTAGTTCCTGACCCTCTACTCTGGAAATCATTTCTTTCGACAATGTAATGTCCTCCTGAAATTTGGTTTTTTCTTTAAAACGCGTCTTCTGAAAGTAATTCAGCTTTTCATGGGGTAATGTACAAGATAGGCGAAGAGTGAAGAATATAATTTAATTTGAGGAGATAAGTGAGACACGCATCATGGGGTTGATCATAATTATCCTGTTGACTAGCTTTTTAATCTGAAAATTTGTTTCTCATGCTCTACTAATTTATAGTCATAAAACCGCATCCCATGTTTAATTTCTTGTACTTCACCTTGTAATTCCAGAATGGCTTGCCTATTTGCAAGAATCTCGGTTTTCAATCCCTCCTGTCCTTTTTCCAGTGACACAAGCTTCTCAAAAATCCGCTGCAGCATGTCGTCTTGACTCATCTTAATTCACCCCCCTTAACACATATTCTACCATAGCCTGTCCTTTCAGTGAAATACTCATCAGGGATAAAGCCGCCTCAAACAAGCCTAGCCCTTGGGCATTCACCCAATAGTCTAGCTGCTTTTCTTTTTAGATTAGGTCCATTTTTTTGCTTCAAAAAAATAACCCCGAGATTCGGGGCTACTTCTGCGCTGCTAGTTGCCAGTATACACTTCTTCAAAGATATTCAACATGTCTTCAGCAGTTATCGAACGAGTACCTCCTATATAGTCTTCTCCCAGTCCGCTCACTCGAACGGTTTCTTCCGCCATCATGCGAAGATCTTCTTTACGGATTCCTGCCTGTTCAAGTGTGTCATAGGCATTGATTTCCTTAAACCAGCGAATGACCGCCTGGATCGTTTCTTCCGCAGCTAACTCATCATTTTCTGCAGATACGTTGAATACGGTTCTTCCCAGACGGGCCAAACGATGGGGACGGTCTGCTATAACGATTTGGCGGAAATAAGCTGGTGTAAGAATAGCTAAGCCTCTCCCGTGGGAAATATCGTAGTGGGCCGAAAGCGTATGCTCCATTTGATGAACAGGAAAAGCCCCTCCTCTGCCGGTATTGGCAATTCCCATCAGCGCCAGGGTACTTGCCCATAACAAATGGGACCTCGCTTCGTAGTTTTCCGGAAAGTCGATCGCCTGCTTCGCATAACGTACCACGCTGCGGATTAAGCCTTCTGTAATTTCATCCTGAACATAAGCTTGCTCATCCCCGGTCATATACCCTTCATAAAGATGGGTAAAAATATCCACAGCGCCATCCGATGTATATCGGGCCGGTACGGTGTACGTTAATTCAGGATCTAAAACCGCAGCCTTCGGAAATAAAGCGGGACCGGAAATGCTGGATTTTTCTTTAGTTTCCCAGTTGGTAATGACCGCGCCGGAATTCGCCTCCGACCCGGTCGCAGCCAGAGTCGGGATCGTAATAATCGGAAGAGCTTGTTCAATGGGTAGCAAAGTTTTCCATAAACCTGTTCTGTTTCCTCGAATATATTCGTGAATAGGTCTTCCCGATACGGCAATCGCCGCAATCGCCTTAGCCGCATCCATCGCCGATCCACCGCCGAGACCCATGATCAGCTCACATTGCTCTTCCCTTGCCAACGCTCCGCCTTCATCTATTGTTGTGGCCCGCGGATTCGGCTCCACTCGATCAAACAAGACAACTTGAATCCCAGATCCCTGCAGGGAGTCCATGACCTTCTGCAGAGTTCCGGTTTTCTTCGTGGAGGAACGCCCCGTTACGAGCAGTACTTTCTTCGCATAATTTTTTACCACTTCTCCGGTCTGCCCCACAATCCCCTGGCCAAAGTGAATCTTTGTAGGTGAGTGCAATACAAAGTTCAACATATAATTCTTCCACTCCGTTTCTTAACGAACTTTAGAGAAAAGACGATATTCAAGCCATTTCAAAGTGTAATTTTAATGTATACAGTTAGTGAAGTCAATAAGCCTGCTTGCTATAACAAGAGAAACCCCGGTTATTATTTATACTCGTCCCATAATAAATAGCCTTATCCAATCGACTCCGTGGGTATCTAACGGTCAAACACATACAATCTCTCAAATTTAATATATATAAAAAATATAAACCGAAAACAGGAGTCTACTAAAAAATATGGATGCATCACACGGTCAGGCTATCGACATGCAGATCATCGCCAGTACAACTCTACTCCTTATTTTATTTGCTTTTAGCCTAAAGCGTTTTACCGCTTGTGATGAACTCCCACTCACTTTTGAGGGATTGCATGGGTTTTCACCTCCACAGTCATGCCAGGCAACAGTAGCTCATCCCTGGCAATATCGACGCGAATCAGGAAAGAGCTTAGGTCCGCTTGACCTTTCTCGCGGCTCATCCGATATCCGGCATATTGCGGAGCAGCGGTAATATAGCGAACTTTACCCTGATAGTCTTCATTTAACGCCACCATATGAGAAGGAACCTTTTGCCCAACTGCAAATTTGCTTACCTGCGTCTCATCTACGTAAAGGTCATAGTACAGTTGGTCCGTTTCGAGAATCATCACTGGCGCACCGGCTGATACGTTTTCGCCGACCTTCGATATGACCCGAATCACTTTTCCATCAACTGGAGCTTGAAGGACTAGACGATCTTTTTGGTTAAGTAATGTTTCGAATTGGACTTGTAAAGCTTCCCGCTGTTTTACAAGAAGGTCCACGTTGTATTCGCTGTTTGCCACTTCTTCTTTTTGCTGCTGGGCTTGCTTAAGAGCCACTTTTGCTTTTTCCGTAGATAACTTCGCTTGATTTCGCTCTTCGGCTGTTGCTCCGGACTCCAGCTTTTGAAGGGCAACTTCTTGCTGCCATAAAGTATTCTTTGCAGCAGTATATTGGGATTCCGCCGTATCCAGAATGGCTTGCGGTACGGCCCCTTGCTCAAGCAGTACCTGGGTACGGTGGAGGTTCAGTTCCACTGTTGCCAGAGCTTCTTTCGCTGCTTCAACCGCTAGTTTTTGACGGGCGATGTCTTCTTGGCGTGCTCCTTGGGCGACTTGCTGTTCTGCCGTTTTTGCCGTTTGGACGCCGATCTGCGCCTGTTCGATCTGGGTATTGATTTTGCTGTTTGCAACCGATATGCCATCCTTCGCTTGCTTGATTTTGACATCCATTTGAGCAATCTCAACCTTCATCTTAGCCAACTGATAATCGATGTCCGTAGGATCTAATTTCATAAGGACTTCGCCCTTTTTTACTCTCTGTTCCTCCGTTTTCATGATTTCAATGACTCGGCCTCCCACTTGTTGAAATGAGGCATTGACCGTATCTGCCGATAAGATAGCAGCCTTTTCCCCCTGTGCTGCGGTGACTGCATCATTCCCGTTTGCAGCCATCAGGTACCCCCCTGTACCTAAAGATAACGCCAATACCAATACCGGAATAAGTTTCTTTTTCTTTTTCATTGGTTGTTCCTCCACGCATTTAATATGTAACCATATAATCAGGAACCGAACTATATAAAAATATAAAAGATATGGATTTTAACCTCCACAAATAGTACGGTACCTAACTAAATAGGCAAGCGAGTAAATCTCTCTAAAGTCTAAGAAAAAATTATCGAGTGAAAACGGAATTCTCCTTCGACTGCTCTAACCCAACTCTCAATTTTTTCAGCAGACCCATGAGATGATGCTGTTCTTCTTTTGATAGTTCGGACATGATTTGTGCCGTATGGGTTGCATAAAGGGGCAGCAGGGTATCCATGACTTGTTTTCCCTTCTCCGTTAAATGAATAGCCACTTTTCTGCGATCATCCAAGGACCCTCTGCGAATCAGTTCGTCTTGTTCAAGCCCATCAATAAGACCAGTCATTGTGGAGCGGGTAACACCTGCGTAATCCGCCAACTCTGAAGGATTGAGGGGACGTTCATGCTCGAACAGGGACAACAGAATTCTAAACTTCCCTTGGGATAGACCATACTGAGCTAGTCTAGATGTCAATTCATGGTATACTTCATGGGACGTTTGGATGAGACCAAGTAATATTTCAGCAGGTTGAGTTTCTAAAGCAGGAAACCTCTTAATGATAAGCTCTAAATTCTGCTGCGTTTTGCGATTCATGTTCATCATCCCCTATTATTATTCGCCACTACATTGTACGGTTCCGTACTATTCATTGTCAAGTATCGGGGTAGCCCCCGAATTTTGCCAAATCCTAGCTCTTCATCCACTCCACCAATCTACTCATCGCTTCCTTCATTTCATGTTCAGGAAGATACACCCTGTGACCATGGCCGGGGAAAATCCACTCAAATGGTTCTTCGGCAAGCCGCTCCATGGATCTCGTTTGCTCCGTCCATGAATGCCAGCAATAGTCCCGATAGGCAGTCAGTCGAGCTTCTTCTCGGTCCCAAGCGAGATGGTCCCCTGTAAACAAGTATTTCTGGCGGTAAAGCATTACCATATGACCTTTTGAATGGCCCGGTACCATAATAAACTGAAAATCCGAGTGCCAAGCTATGCTGTCTGTTCCTTCAATAATGTGTTCGGCATGAGGCTGAGCAGATTTCTCCAAAGTATGGATGAACCGTTCCGCCCGAAAGTATTCGGCATATTTTCCGGCGTCCGCTACATCGTCCCGATGGGTCAAAAAGATATACTTCACACCGCCCATTTTCTCAAAGGCTTGCACGAGATAAGGAGACCAACGGGGAGCATCGACCAGCCAGTTTCCTTCGGGATGAGCGATGAAATAACTGCTTCCCCCATAGGAATCGCGAGAGGTAAACCCGCAATAATAAATATGTTCCGTAATCAGAAGCGGGAATGATTGTGCAGCTGACAAAAGACCTTCTTTCTTCTCGCTTTTGATCGCCCCTGTCGGACACGAAAGAAGCGCATGGAATGCTTTAGTTTCTTCCTCTGGGCTAGAAGGTTGCTTGGTCACCGCGGAATAGCGTCCCACCTCCGAGAAGAATTCCGGAGCAAGCTGCCGGCATTGATCACAATCGATGCAGGAAGTTGTGACATAAAAGCTCCCTTGTATGTTGGTGTCCAACCTTTTTCCTGTTCCCATCTGTTTTCCTCCTTTTGCAAACTGGATCATTCCGATTTTTTCAGCACCCAGTTGGTCATGCTTCTCTGCTGATGAACCAGAACGGTCTTGATTGGTTCCACAAAGCTCCCCTGCAGTTGATCCGTTAGATGAATCAGCATCTGCGCGTCCACCAAAAACCTTTCGGTTCCATCCGGCAATAAGGATCGCCCCCCTCGTAGAGGTTTGACTTGGTCTTCTATTCCGATATTCGATGCTAATCTAGCGAACCAAAAACCACCGGGTTTCAATCTTTTCCAAAGTTGATGAACCAGTTCCCTAAAATGCTTTTCGTCTTCAGCAAAATGAAGGACGGCATTGCAGATGATAGCATCAAAAAAAGGATCCGGAGGAAATGAAAGGTTTTCAATTCTTTCCACTCGAAAATGATGAGCAGGTGCCCATTTTTCTGCTAGCTTTTGCACATGGGCAATATTTTCCGGTACTGGATCCACTCCATACGCTTCAAAAGACTCCCGTATAAAATACAGCAGATTTCTTCCTTTTCCACAGCCAGCATCGAAGATTCGACTTCCGGGAACGAAGCGCCCTTTCATGATTTGATCTAATAGATAGATATCGATATTCCCGATCCAGTCACGAAGATTCATCGGTTTGCCTCCCTAATCCGGTTAATATAATTTTCCTGACAATTAATAAATTCCCCATTTAAAGAGTCAAGCATTAAGGAACTATTGAAAACCCAAAATTAAGGGGAGATCTTCATCCCCACCTTTCCTTATCTAAGCCGAGACATTAATTGGTTTAGGATGGCCGCAAAGTGAAGATCACTTAAACCGTCATTCGTTCTTTCCTGAGCGATGAACTGGGTGAAAGTACAACTCCTATCGCCGATAAAATCCATTGCTAATTTTTCCACTTCATTTAAACCTGTCTGGATGGAAGGAAAATAACTCATATGAGTTTGCATTGCTCTTTTCAAAAAAGGCAGTTCTTCTTTAGAGGCAGCTATCCATTTCTCCAATTCACGCGGGTTCGTTGAAGTATAGGCTTCCCATCCCGAAATTGCTTCATGGACTTGTTCATCAGAAATGGCTTGTTTAATCGTGTGAAAAAGTTCATTTTTTCCGACCACATCTCCATTTGCGATATGAATCATTCCAACACCTTCCTTTCATATTCACCTTTCGTGCAACACCGCCCCTACTCCCAGAGAACCCTGTCCTCTTGTTTAGGCTCGCAATCGGAATAGCGAAAACAGGTGCTAGATTCAAGCAACTAAGCCATAGTTTATTAATGGTGAAATGAATAAAAATGCCGCTATCAGTAGTAACCCTTGTTTTCTAAATATTAACGAGGTAATGAAATCTAACACATCCTTATTTCTAACAAATGCTTCTATAATTAGACGATTTGTATTTGGTTTTAGTTTCACGTCTTGATACCACAAATGGAAACTATGTTCCTCTCGATTTATTTCTCATCTTTAAAAATCTCAATGAGCAATACAGGATAATAAAAGATACGGTCACAAGTCCGACAAAACGTATGGAAACCAAGAACATCGGAGCTGGATACTGAAGAGCCTAATAGACTCCGGCACTCCACCAGCCCAGCCAAAAAAGGCCACTTATTATACCCCCAATGAAACTTCCTCTTCTACTCCTATTTCTTAAATAACCCCATAGGGACAAGCAGAGCACAAGAGAATAGCAATAAAACACTAGAGTTTCATACGTACTCGTAAGCTCGGGATCTTCTCCTAATACCATATGCCAAGCAAATTGGATAAACAAAGAGAAGAACAATATGATCGAAAATCCCAAACTAACCATTGCAGTCTCGCATTACTTGGTGTTTATTTGCTTCTATGTACCACATGGGAACTTCCATTAAGCCTCCTTCATCTTCCTCATGTCCAGTAGATAAAACCTCAAACACAATGGAAGCCTTTTTTACTTCTGCTACTTTTACTTTTATGCTCTCAAACGTTAAGGTTTCTCCTTTTTGAAAAATCATATCTTTGCACTCCTCTACATTTGCCTCTCATTCTTTTGCCATTTTCTATTCCAAACGACGATCCAAAAGAGATACTGAACGCTCGAACGACCCCTTCGAAATTCAAATCAGAAGGTTTAAAGATTGCTCCAAACATAATTATTAGTATGAATAAGCTAATAAAATACATGAAAAACCGTTTCAAAGTTTGTATCAAGTTTTCTTGCCTCCTGCCTATTATTATGCAAAATCCCTACGGTTGCTTGGACTTGATTTCTTTCGACAAAATTAGACTAAATTCATCTAAAGTGGTAAAGAATACTAACAATTCCTAAGAAAGGGAGGGACAAAAAATATGGAAGCCACGATGACAGCCGATGAAGTTCTTATGATGATTAGACAATTACAGGAGAATGGAACGGCAATAAGTAAAAAGAAAGCAAAACAATCACACCCCGATCTCATGAGAAGTGCGCTGTTTTACTTTCCAAGCTGGGAACATGCCATCCAAAACGTAGAAACATTAGGGTAAGCATTATGGAAATGAACATTGTATATTATTCCTTAACACTCAAAGAATTCCATGATGATTCAGCACATCTCATGGATCTTTCCGAAAACCGGTATAGGCTGTATGATGAACCCTATATTCCGGTACGCATGGATCACGGCATGTGCGTCAATATGACGTATGGTATATGATTTCCCAATCTAAACCTTGTCATACATTGGCAAGGTTTTTTACGAACATCGAAAAAGGGCTATCAGTTCAACACTGATAGCCCTTATACCTTACATTTATATTTTCTCCAGCGCATGATCCCATGAAGGAAAGTAAAATAGGGCATTCTTCATTAAGCGTGGGTGTTTTGCCTTTACCTTTTTCTTTGCTAAAGGTTCCCGATTTTTCTTCAGTGTCCTTAATGTTTCCAAAACTTCTTCCATCTTCATGTCAGCTTGCATCGACTTCACTCCCTTAAAGTTAGTGATGACTGTCATTCGATGTGTTTCTTAAGTAGAAGTTTATCAGAAGAAGTCGAAATAATCATACTTTTGTAAAGAAATATCACAAAGAAAATCAGAGATTAAACCCCGCGAAAACGGCTTAAGAACTCTTTCGTTCTCCTATGCTGAGGGTTATTGAAGATCTGATCCGGAGGTCCCTGCTCAGCGATTCGTCCTTCGTCAATAAATACAATCCGGTCGGCAATTTCGCGGGCAAAACCCATCTCGTGTGTAATCAAGAGCATGGCGGTTTCGCCTTCTTCCGCAATTTCTTTAATGACACTTAAGACTTCCCCTACTAGTTCGGGATCGAGAGCAGAGGTGGGTTCATCAAACAGCATTACCTTGGGCTGCATAACTAGAGCCCGAGCAATCGCTACCCTCTGCTGCTGCCCGCCGGATAATTGAGCAGGATAATGATTCATCCGATCTGTAAGTCCTACCTTATCCAGCATGGTTTTTGCCCGTTCCATGGCTTCCTCATTGGAGAGACCCAGGACATGAACCGGGGCTTCCATGCAATTTCGCAACACTGTCATATGCGGAAACAAATTGAACTGCTGGAAAACCATCCCGATATTCCCGCGGACGCGATGCAGATGCTTTTCGTCAGCTGGTACCAGTTTTCCATTCATCTGCTTATGCCATAAAAGTTCATCACCCACTGAGATCGTCCCTGAAGTTGGCTTTTCTAGCGTCATCAGCATGCGCAGCAAGGTTGTTTTTCCAGACCCGCTGGGTCCGATGACGCACACTTTTTCTCTAGGGGCGATATCCAGATTGACTTCCTTGAGAATCTGGGTTTTTCCAAACGATTTGCTGATTTTATCATAGCGCACAAGTGGCTTTGCATTAAGTTTTTCGGGGCTTTCTGCAGAATAAAGAGCTGTAGCAGGGTGTGCTGCACTCATCTTTTGATCCACTCCTTCTTACGTGTTTTTTCTTAAATAAGGCTGTTTTAACCGTTCTTCTAAATGACGGAAAATGAGGGAAGAAGGAAAACTTAAGAGCAGGAAAAGTAACCCGACAATCGTAAAGGCCTCGAAGTAACGAAAGGATTCGGACCCGATAATTTTCGCCATCCCTAACATCTCGACATACGTAATGGCCGAAAGCAGCGGTGTTTCCTTAAACATCACGATAAAGTAATTGCCGAGGATGGGGACAATCGGGGGAACCGCTTGAGGTAAAATGACTCCCAGCCAGGTTCTTCCTTTGGAGAAATTTAAGGCCGTACAAGCTTCCCACTGTCCCTTCGGTATCGCATCGATCCCGGAACGAAAGACCTCTGACAAATAGGTGCCATAATGAATCCCTAACCCGATCACTCCAGCGGCGCAAGGAGACAAGGTAAATCCCCATTGCGGAAAAACGTAAAAAATAAAATAAAGCTGAACGAGCAACGGCGTATTGCGGATAAATTCGATAAAGCCTTTCGTAATCAATTGTATCGGCTTAAAAGCGGATCGCCTGGCAATGGCCAGCAGAAGCCCGATGATGACGGCCAGCAGGAAACCCACGACCGTCGCCGAAACGGTCAGTTTCATCGCTTGAACCAAATCAGGCAGAATCGATAGGGCAAATTCTTGATTCCACATCTGTTTACAGCCTCCCCACAGACATTTTTTGCTCCAACCAACGCATGCCCCATGTGCAAGGATACGTAATGATAAAATAGATCAGCAGAAGGAAGGTAAAAATTTCAGTGGTCTGCATCGTCGTAGTACGCAGCAACATGCCCTGAAAGGTTAAATCGGACAAGGTAATTAAGGACACTAAAGCCGTTCCTTTAATCAGCTCAACCATCAGGTTTCCGAAAGGAGGCAGCATTCGCACAAATGCTTGCGGGAGAATCACTAGCCTCATTCGCTGCAAAGGGGTCATATTAAGGGCGATGGTCGCTTCGGTTTGGCCTTTCGGTATAGCCAAAATAGCGCTGCGCACGATTTCAGCCCCATAGGCCCCCATATTCATCCCCAAAGCCAACACCCCTGCAGCCATAGCTGATAATTCTACCCCCAATAAGGGAAGCGCAAAATAAACCCAGAATAATTGCACTAATAAAGAGGTACCACGAATAACTTCAACGTAGCATGCCGCCATGAATCGTATGGCTTTTAGATTCGATAAACGGGCTAAACCAAAAACAAAGGAAAGGATGAAACCCAAAAAGACAGAAAAAAGACTAATTTGTATCGTCACCCATGCACCTTTAAGCAAGGGCGGGACCAGTTGTATCAACGTTTCCAACTTACCACATCCTTTTAATCAAGCGTAAAATCCCCCCAAAGGGCATGGGGGGACTGAATTTATTCTGTCGAGAGTTCTTCTGCCGTCACATCGCCCGGCAGCTCCTGTTCCGTAAATCCAAATTGCTGCAGGATCTGCAAAAGCTCTCCAGATTCCTTCAGCAATTGCAGCTCACGGTTAAACGCTTGGCGGAATTCTTCATCCTCTATCCGGAACGCCGTTGCGCCATATCCTCGAACACTTTTCCCATCAATAACCGGCTGCTCAAAATCCATGACCCGCTCAATCTCCGCATCCTGGGCCGCATCCAGTAAGGCTTGCAGGGATGGACCTGTCATGGTGATGGCATCCACTCGACCGGATTGCAGCGCTGAGATCGCAGCTGGGTTATCCGGTACGGTAACAATCTGATCCCTACTGACTCCAGATTTCAATAAATATTCATTTTCAATGGCTCCACCCATTACCGCGATTTTGACATCCGGCTGATCAGCAATATCTTTATAGCTGTGTAAACCCTTCGGATTACTTGGTTTTACAGCTAACGCTTCCCCTATACTATATTCAGGATTGGCAAAGGCCACTTCTTTAGCCCGAACTGGCGTAATAAACATCCCCGCCGTAATCAGGTCGAACCGTCCCGCCTTCAGTCCCGGAATGAGTGAACCGAATTCGGTCAGCACGCCTTCCATTTCATTAATCCCCATATTTTTCAGTACAACGCGGGCAATCTCTACCGCTTCACCTGTCAGTTTCCCGTCCGGTGTCGCATAGGCATAGGGCTTTTCGTTGGCAAATCCTACTGTTACAACTCCTTCGCTTTTCACTCTTTCCAGCGTACTTTCACTGACTGCCTGAGAATCCTCGCCATTCGTTGAGGCTTCTTGCGAAGAGCCACAGGCAACCAGTGACATGGCTGTCATCCATGTTACCAGTACCGATACTAGCTTTTTCAAGCTAAAACCCCCTTTTCTTTGTCTGTTTTCCATGTCATAAAGTCATTCAAGCATACGACTAGGTTTATTGTATCGAAAAACAGAGTTTTCGTTCAATTCCCATATTCCAACTTCTCCCAGGATGAGGCCAGATATATCCTTCAGAGAGAGAATCACAAAGTCGATTCAGCCGATTCTTCCCATATCGTGACAGATCCTCCCATATGCTCCGGATTTGTTCGTTTGAAAGCTTAAAATAGCCGGAACAACTCCCGTTATCGCCCTAATGAACGCAAAAAAGACGTAGATGTCTGTCTACGTCTTTTTTAAGCCTTCGTCAATCCAGTGTTTGCTATCCCATGTCCCAATATTTATCCGTAGTTAAGAACCCAGCAAATTCTTTGCTTTCCACTCGTCGGGCTCTACGCATCTCCGCCCTCCCGGGCGCCATAGCGTGTAATTTCTTCTCCTCTTCGGTATCGGGAATGACGGGTGGAACTGGAACCGGTTTTCTGTTCTCATTTAAGGCCACAAAGGTTAAAAAGGATGTCGCTGCTATCCTTCTCTCTCCGCTAAATAGATTTTCCGCGACAACCTTTACGAACACCTCCATTGAGGTTTCTCCTGTAGAGATCACACAGGACTCCAAGCAGACGGAATCCTCCGGCGTGATCGGTGTCAAAAAGTCGACCGAGTCGGTCGAAGCCGTAACAACTGGCCTTCTTGAATGGCGTGTAGCCGATAAAGAAGCTACATCATCGATATACGACATAAGCTTTCCGCCAAATAAGGTATCATGAAGATTAGTGTCAGGTGGCATGACATGACTGGTTTTTACAATGCGCGATTCCCGGCAGCTTTTGGGCTCCATATAAATCCCTCATTTCTTCATCCGAAACCGAATTCATCGTAGGACTTCTATTTTGATTATATCCAATATCCTCCGGTCAAAACCCGCTGCTCGACTTAGTACGCACTACCTGCCAGCACCATGCGGTACTCCCAATGCTTGTCCCGAATCGTGTCAATCCGAACTCCTCCAGACTCTTTCGAATAGGTATGGAGGAGTTTTCCGTCACCCAGGTAAATTCCCACATGGGTAACTCTTTGGTTTTCTTTATTGATATAGGCATAATTGGCTTTTCTAGGTCCCTTATAGGACATAAAGAATAGGAGATCCCCAGGCTGAAGCTCATCCAAATTTGCCTTTATTTTCCCTACGCTTTTTACATATTCCGCTTGGGATCTTGAATCAGAGGGCAGCTTCATCCCCGCTCCATCCCAAAATGCCTGGCGAATAAAGTCGGAACAGTCAAAGGTACTCGTATCCAATCGGCTGGAACCAAATTCATAAGGGGTACCGATATAGTTCTTTCCCGCTGCAATCACCCGCGCGGCTGTGTTCGATTGATCAGCAGCCTCTGCGAAAGATACGCTAGGTTGGCCCATCGCACTTCCAAATAATACACTTGCTGCTAAAGTATAAGAAAGTAAAGTTAATCTTTTCATGTTGGTTCATCCTTTCTATGCTGTTTGTTCATGGTGTCGATAAACTTCCGATTGAGCAACACTAAAAACTGTAGTGTTATGAAACAAAAAAATTTAAGCAAGAACCACCACTATCATACTCATTAGCAGAAACAACACGTAAATCGAGATGACAACCGATGGTGCATCTGGTTTAACAGGAATCGTTTTCTTGGGCTCAAGCAGCTGTTGCAGCCGGTAATTCACGGATACATCCGAGAAATGCACGATAACAGGTGCGGAGTTGACTTGGAAGCCCTGCTTAATCAACTTGATCAAGGCGCTTCCCAAACCGAGTTCCGAACCCATTTTATGAACGGCGTATTCATCAGCTGATAGCTCACTGATAATTTTATAGTTCTCGTAGGACCACTTGGTCAAAGGAATATACCACATGGCCTGGGAAATTAATTGCAGCGCAAAAGTTTTAAGTGAATCATAGTTCTGCTGGTGGAAGGTTTCATGGTAAACGACGGCTTCCAGCTCTTGTCCATCAAGCATATCGATCAGTCCGGTGGAAAGGACAATGATAGGAATTCTAAACCCCATCGAAAACGCCAGAGGCTGATCATGATTGATAACAAGAATATCCTGATTCGGACGATTAAAATCTAGATTCAGGATAGAAGTATAATCTTCATTTCTCAGGGATAGGATTTTCTTTCGAAATCTTCTCAAGAGCACATATTGCTCCACGATCTTTATTGCTGTGATCAATATCGTATAAGCGATGATGGTATTCAATAGAAAGATAATGAGAAAATAGTAAAGCGAATCTTCTTTAAACAGACTGATGCAAAACTGGAAAAAGTTAACCGGAACATCTACGCCAAAGAAAAGGTGAGTCAGATAAATTCCCATTTGGCTCCATACCAGAGCAGCAATGAGCATACTCAATCCCGCAATCAGTATGGATGTTTGTCTCCATTTCATGTTTGATTATCCTTTTTCAATCTTTGTATTTTTTGCTCCAGTTTTTCAAGTACCGTTTGATCTACGTCCTTTATAGCATCAATCATATGATTGATGACGATTCCCCCAAACTCATCAAGCAAGTTTTCGGTTATTTTCTTGGACTGCTCTTCGATAAATTCCTCTTTGGATTGGATAGGACGGAATAGGGACAGTCGTCCTTGCATCCTTTTTTCCAATACCCCTTTTTCCAGCAACCGATTCATCACCGTCATGACTGTATTGAAGTTAACGGGCTTATCCTGGTGCTCTAAACGCTGTTGCACTTCTTTTATGCTCAGCTCTTCGGCTACCCAAAGTATGTCCATAATTTTCGCTTCGAGGGGACCAAAAAATCGATTAAGCCCAACGCCATCATACTTAAAATTCTTGATGTTCATCATTCTTCCCCCTTCATTACAGATTGTAGTGCATTATTTTAGGATTGGCAAGTGTTAGAAGATGGGATGCCTTTGAATAAGCTTCAGGTATTGACACCTGGTCCCGTTTCACACTACAATGTCTAGTGTAACAAATAACACTATATTGTGTAGTGTAAAACTCAATGAAACATACCATAAGGAGGACAAATATGTCTAAAAACACGGAGATCGCTTTGTTTGTAATGAGACTCGCCTTGGGAATCGTCTTTTTTGCTCATGGGCTCCAAAAGGTTCAAGGAATGGATGGGATTGTCGGATTCTTTGGAAAAATGGGGTTACCGGGAGCTATGGCTTATTTGGTAGCCGGAATTGAACTCATTGGCGGGATCTGCCTCATGCTTGGTCTAGGAACTCGCATTATTTCTGGGCTATTCATTTTCATTATGTTAGGCGCTATTTTCAAGGTTAAATTATCCGCAGGATTTCTGGGAGGATATGAGTTAGACTTTGTTTTATTATGTATGTCAATTGGACTGCTAATCAGCGGAAATAAACTCTGGTCTTTAGAGCACATCCTATTTCAAAGACAAGCCCCTTTAAAGGAAAGTACGAATTAAAAATCTTGCAGCCTGACAGTTTTTGTCAGGCTGCATCTGTTCATTCGCATATCCTTACCGAAGAAATTCCTCAACCGCCATAAGCGCTTCCCCCGCTTTACTATAGATGGCAAGATCAAATCGCTTGTCCTGATCCGTTGGCTCCAGATTAATGATAGCAATCTTCCCTTTTGTCATCTTGGGTAATTGGTTTACAGGGTACACTTGCAAGCTTGTCCCAATGACAACGACTAACTCCGCCATCCTTATTGCCGATATAGATTGATCCCAGGCTTCCTCAGGCAGCATTTCCCCAAATAAGACGACATTCGGCCGTAATTTCCCTCCGCATTTCCCGCATGGTTCCCCACCCAAGAACTGGTCCATTTCAACTGGAGCCGAACAATTGTGGCAACGGGCAGAACGAATCGAGCCATGCAATTCATATACTTTTTGACTCCCAGCTTTTTGGTGAAATCCATCCACGTTCTGGGTAGCAATGGCGCGAACGAGTCCTCTTTTTTCCCATTGGGCCAGAATGAAATGCCCCTCATGGGGTTGGCTATGTCCCAAGTCTTCCATTCTTGTTTTATAAAACTCATGGAACAAAGCATAGTTATCTTTCAAAGCTTGGACGGAAGCAACGGTTGTGGGGTCAATATTTTTCCACCAGCCGCTTTTTGACCGAAAATCCGGGAGACCGCTTTCCGTAGACATGCCTGCACCGGTTAAAACAACCGTATTATTGGATTCTTTCAGCCAAGCTGCTAATTGAGCCTCGGACTCGTTCATGATTTATCCCTCCAAAGGATATAAATGAATGGCGGGTTTCCCCATTTGAAAATTATACCACTCCAAATTATCTTACAAAAAGTCCCCCTGACTTAAGGAGGACTTCAAGGTGGTTAATCCCTGCTTCTAAACTTCGCAAGGAGCCTTAAGATCTCTAGATATAGCCAGACTAACGTAACGATGAGTCCAAAGGCCCCGTACCATTCCATATATTTGGGCGAACCATAATACGAGCCTTTTTCGATAAAGTCAAAGTCTAGCACAAGGTTTAGGGCCGCAATGATGACAATAAATATACTAATTCCGATCCCCATCCAACCGTTTTCATGAAGAAATGGTACCGACATACCCCAAAAGGAAAGTATGATATTTGCCAGATAAACTAATGCAATCGCTCCCGTAGCCGCTACAACCCCCAGCCTAAAGTTGTGTGTCACATTGATCATCCTAGACTTATAAGCCAATAGGAGAACAAACAACGTTCCAAAGGTAAGTGATACGGCTTGCATGGTAATGCCTCCAAAAGCCGCTTCATACCTGGCCGAAAGAGCGCCAATGAACAATCCTTCCAAAATGGCATAAATGGGAACCGTCACAGGTGAAAAAGAGGGCTTGAAGATCGTAATCAAAGCGACAAGGAAGCCACCAATGGTTCCAGTTAGCAGCCAAGGGCCGACATCTCCCCCTTCAAAATACATTTTCCATGTCAACCCTGCTGCTGCAATCAATAATATGAGGGCGATCAGGGTTTTGTTGACCGTTCCGGCCAACGTCATGACTTGGCCGATTTTTTGATACTTATACGATGCAAAGGTTGATTCCTTGAGCACCGGATTTCCGCTTCTCATACTTATCCCTCCCTATTGCTATATACGTCTTATGATAGAATATGATTCATTTTGTAAAATAAATCCGAGTTTCTGACATCTAGATCACCTGTAAAATTTCATCTGGTGCATCGACCATGTAGTCTGGCTTTTCTGCGTGAACCACCTCGATAGCGTCATACCCCCAGCTAACCCATATGATTCTAACCCCCGTTTTTTTGCAAGCCACTATATCTCTATGCTCGTCACCGACATATATAACTTCCGATGCTTCCAACTGGTTCCCTTTCAAAAATTTCGCAATCAGCTTATCTTTTCCGAAGATGCGACTGGAACATAGCACATGTGTGACATTTTCTATATGGTTCCGCTTTAAAAAGTTTCTAATAATATCCTCTGAATTCGAAGAGATGATTGCTATTTTATATCCTTTTTTCCCTAACTCTGTTAACAATTCCTTGACACCGCTATACAAATGAATATCTTGTATAGATTGTCGGTACAATTGATAGAGCTGCGGGATGATGATGGGCATCTTATACATAGGGAAATGCAATAGCTTGCTTCGTTCTTTAATAGATAATTTCTTCAAAGCGTCTAATTCATAAAGCTTCAGTTCTTTAAAATGATGTTTTTCAGCAAGCCGATTCCAAGCGGATACCATCACCCTCTTGGAATCAGCAAGTGTTCCATCAAAATCAAAAATAACGTATTTCAGCATACCTAGCTCCTTGCTCTCTTATTTTTTCCAGACCATAACATATTCCTTTTCAGATGTCTCGGCGTCCAGGGTCTCTTCTTTGATCACCCATTCATTCAGTAAATAAAAATTCACGGCTTGATGATTTTGTTGGTAAACTTTCAGCTTAATATGTTGATGATTATGTTTAACAAACTCTACTAAACGTTTTCCGTATCCTTTCTTCTGATGATCCGTATCCACAAACAAAGCTGCTAAATAATGATCTACCATCGATACAAAGCCGAGAATCCTTTCATCTTCTTCTAAAACATAGGTATCAGACTGGGGAAGATATGTATCCTTCATCTCTGGCTTCTTCGATGACCAATATTTCGGACTAATAAAATGATGGGCTTTAATAGATCCTTTAAACCAGATTTCAACGAGACGCTCTACATCTTCCTCACGGAATTTTCTTATTCGCATAGTAATTATACATCCTTTACTTTTTAACTTTGTCATCTTGTAGGACGAATCCTCAGCCAAAAAAATTACAAAGGATTCCAAATCCATCTTCCCTGCCTTGATTTTTCTTTCAGCTCTGTTAAACTGTGCTTATTTACGGTACCTTAACTACTTGGAGGGGAATCTCATGCATTTTCGGGAAATCAAACCGGATGAATTCGAGCATGTTTATGAAATGGGTTACAAAGAGTGGACAAAAGGAAGAACCTATGAGCAGTACGTGAAAGAAAATCAAAAAGAAGAAAAAAACGGTTCTCGTTTTGTGCTAGCTGATGATACGGATAAAATCATTGGCTCGCTGATCGTAATCACCTTCCGGATCCGTTTGTTTGATCAGACTCTTCCTCTCTACGGACTGGGCTCCGTCGCAATTGAGCAAGAAGAGCGAGGCAAAGGATACGGCAAGAGGTTGTTGGAGGAATGCTTGGCTGCCTTTGGTAAATCCGATAACTCCATCTTTATGCTATATAGTGATATCCACCCCAGCTTTTACCACCCTTTTCACTTTAAGGAGCTGCCTCATCACCTCCAGCGGTATGAAAAATCCATTTGTATGGTTCGCGCCCAGGATCCTATTTATCATGCGATTTGCCAACTGCCGGTGACACAGCTTCCAGCTTATTTTTAATCCTTATCCTGCCTTGGAAAAATTTTCTTTATAAGACTGAAACAAAAGCCGCTATTCGCGCGTTAAGAGTAATAGAACAGCCAAAGGATGGTGGTAAGATGAAAAAGTTAAGATATTGTGCCTTACCGTTGCTCGTTGCTCTTATGGTTAGCGGATGCGCTCCTGCAACAGAAAGCGGGCAACCAACCGCTCCCCCTTCTCATGATGCAGAATCATTTAAAACGTTAGAAAAAGAACAAATTCTTTCCTTAATGTCAGAAGCTACTGCCAAGGATCAAGCCTTTTACTCGGTGGAGTCCCATACTACGGACGAGATTTATTCGCACTTTGACACCCACTTTACTCGAAATTATATTGATTCGATTATACTTGGCGGAGGTAACCTGAAAAAGGAAAATGAAAAGTGGGTGCTTGCTCATATAGGCGGAGAATTTCTGGAAGGTACGTATTGGAATGAAATCAATCCAGACCTTGTGAAAATTGAAACTTCAAGTGATGGAAAGACCATCACTGTCACAAACCCGGTAGGAGACGGTCTTTACGCCCTACACCAGGAGATTATCACCATCGTGTATTCCGATAATACATGGAAAATAGATCAACTTGAGTGGGTGAAGGAATAACACCAAGGCTATTGGATCATATCAAACTAAAGAACTATACATTTTTCCATATTAGGGAATATTCATTGTGAACCCTTAATAGGGATTGAGATAATGGTCAGGAAACCTTTAAACAACATGGGGAGGGATTTCACCTGCTATTCTTTCTACCGCTTATTATAGGGTTCATCACGGTGTTTTTTCCATTGGCTGCCTTGGACATTCATAGATTGTCAAACATTTCGTTCGGATTTTTTGCCCTTTGGGTTGTCGTCTGGATGGGTTGGATGTCTATAGCCACTATTATCTCGCTGCTTCGTTCCTTTAAGGCATCTTCCACGAAAAGACAGACCAAAAAACGAACTGCAGCTTCAAGTGACAGTGGCAGCGGCTACTTTTCCTGGTCTAGCTCCGATTGTGATAACAACACAGCTTCTGGAAGCGATGGCGGGGGAGATTCGGGCGGCGGTGGGGGCGGAGACTAATCCCTATTCCATTTCATACGCCAGCCATTCCGATAATTGACCGCCCATTTTTTCATAAAGAGATTGAGCTGCCACATTATCCTTTGCAGTTTCCCATGTCATATGGGCAAAGTCATTGTCTCTTATATACGCTATTCCCCTTCAGTTGTTCCTTTATTTATTTCTACATTTGCTCATTCTATCACGAGGTTAGATATTCCCGGAAGGGTTGCAGGTTGTAAAAAAATCAAAAAGGATGCCGATTTCAATCGACACCCTTGCCAATCAATGAGCATTTTTTTATCGTTTGCTAGCGGTACGCTTCGGGCTAACGGGCTTGTTGGTTAAAACTCTTGATGCCCTTCGAACATTTCGAGCGAAGACTAGCGGCTCTTGTATGGCCTGCCAATGGATGTACCATATGTTTGGATTTGTAGACAGCCAGTGGTTATGAAGTGCCGATACTTGTATGCCTGCTCTCCGGAGTCGAGAGATAAAGGGGTTTATTTCCTGAGTAAGTATCACGGACTCGCCAAGACATAAAGCCCTGCCGTCTGCTCCCATACTCTCAAAGGAAATGCCGAAGGGAAGCGTGAATAGACCCTGGGAACGTCGGCCCATTATATTTACGTTGATATTGGTACGCAGCTTAGTTGCCACACACACCCCATTGACAACCTGTGCTTCACCGCCAAAAATTTCCCCAAACCGTCTGCAAAGTCGACTTACGCCCATTTTTTTACCACCTTTCTATTAGATAAGGTATTGTATTGGAAGATGATGACTTAAGAAACGGCGTTTGTCATGATAAGTCGAAATTGTGTCACCCGGCCATTGTCGCTCATGAGCACGTTCCCTTTTGTTAAATGGGCGGTGTGCTGAGCTTTCAAGGTATCCGGCATATTATAGCGCTCGGTGGTATCCTGGGCGTTGTATAAAAGTAAAGATACATTGGCGCCGTCTTCTAGCGCAGTAAACGTAAGCTGCTTTTTCCTCTTCCGATGCGGCTGGACCACTTTCCGCCAGCAGGGATGATTTTCGATGAAATAATACTCATAACGATCAGCCCTTTTTTGTATGAAAAAAAGGATAAAAGCCTGGGAGTCATTTATCTCCCAGGCTTTTATCCTTCCGTGTATACAGCATCCGCTGCACGCTTTCTCTTGGTCCAGGCTTTAAAGATGAAACTTTAAACGGAACCCCAGAGAGCAAGTTTTGTTCTCGATTATCTTAACGAGAACCCGTATGTAGTTCTTACTTTGGAGTATACACGGTTAGGGCTAAGCCTGAAGTGGTGATGTCAGATTTACTCACATAGAATTTCTATTCTTCCTTATTCAAATGCTTTCTGTCAAGAGTTTGAGGCGGCGATTCCAGCCAGCCATTTTGGATCATAAGCTCGGCTCCATCCAGAGTATACTCACCAACCTCTGTTGAAAGACGAACATAATTGGCAGCTATATCTTTTCTAAAGCTCGCAGCAGAGGCAGTAGCTAAATTGGATAGTCCTGATGCCCCTAAAACCCCAACATGAAACATCAATAGTTTATCTGAAAACGGTGGTACAGTGGAGTCCGAAACATCCATATCCCACTCCATCGGGGCGGAAACGTCATATTCGAGCAGTGTGTCAGAAAATATTTGTACTTGTTTTTTACTTAATTCTTTCCCCCTTATCATATACTCGTAAACTTGTCTTGATTTTGCGACTTGAGCAAATCCGGTTACTAAAGTTTGAGCTACTCGATTCGCCTCTAAGTTCGCGTAAAGGTGGGTAATTTCGATTACATTAAGGGGTCTTGTGCTCGAAAAAAAACTACCCAGATAACTCTGTTTTTGAACAAAGTCCACTTCATTGGATATATAAACGAATGGGGTCCTTATAAATAGTCCTTTTGATAAAAGCAGATTTGCAGTTTTATTGTAGAGGGTAACAGAAGAGGCTATCCATTCGCTAAATAAATCACGAATGTCAGAACGTGCCAGTGTCGCCAAAGTCACTCCGTATATAGACGCTCCTATCTTAGCCATATGTTTCAGATAATACATGTGAAAGTAATCGGAGAACAAGCGTGGCGCATCAGCATTGACATCTTCGCCTCTAAAGCCCATCGGAATATATATTTTTTCTTCCTGGAGCACTTCAACGATTTGACTGACAATTTTTTTCGAAGTATTTAACGCATATTCTAAAACGGATTTTATATCTTGGTCCTCTGTATTCTTTATGAAATAATGAATTACACAAATAGACATGGTGTTATTCATATAGGCACTCCACAAGCTTCCTATCTCTGAAGAAGTGAGCTTTGCTGTATGCTCTGATGCCATCTGTTTCCTCCTCCGTATGGATATATTTCTTTCGATTATTTTCTCCCATCACAGGAATTTCATTTGTTAAAATTAAAAAAGTTCACCTGCATGAGGTGAACCTTTTTAAAGTTACACGGTCAATCGGTATCCTGCTCCCCAAATCGTCTCGATATATTTGGGATTGGATGGGTCCATCTCAATTTTTTCGCGCAATTTTCGAACATGAACGGTAACCGTCGCAATATCCCCAGTCGATTCATAGCCCCAAATCTGTTCAAAGAGATGCTCCTTGCTGAAGACCTGGTTTGGGTGCAGCACTAAAAATGTAAGGAGATCGAATTCTTTTGCCGTTAGCATGACCTCCTTTTCGTTTACGTGGACCCTTCGTGATTTCCTGTCGATGCGCAGACCCCGAATTACCAATTCATCACCCCGCTGTGGGTCCCGATTCCCAGACAACCGGTCATACCGCGATAGATGGGCTTTTACCCTGGCAACCAATTCTCCAGGACTAAACGGCTTCATGACATAATCATCCCCGCCTAAGCCAAGGGCCCTAATCTTATCAATCTCCTCTTTCTTAGCCGATACAAATAAAATAGGAATATCCTTCTGGGCTCGCAGCCTCCTGCAAATTTCAAATCCATCGATATTAGGCAACATGATATCCAAAATTACCAAATCATATGGCTCTTTTAATGACTGTTTTACGCCTTGTTCCCCGTCATGCTGAATGTCCACTGAAAAACCATGAATCTCTAGATAATCTCTTTGCAATTCGGCAATGCTTGCCTCATCTTCAATGATCAAGATCCTTTTCAATCTGATCCACCTTCCTGTCTACCTTCAACAAAGTAAAGAAAATGGCCGTTCCTCTTCCCCGTTGGCTTGCTGCCCAAATTTTTCCGCCGTGCTGCTCGATAATGTGTTTAGCAATCGCTAACCCTAAACCACTTCCTCCCGTTATACTGCTCCTTGACAGCTCCTCGCGAAAAAAACGGTCAAAAATATAAGGGATAGCATCCTCCGAAATACCTGAACCATTATCCTCAATTTGAATCATGATTTGATTCGGGGATGGGGCTTGTGATAGGCGTAGCCTAAGGCTTTTATGTTCCTTATCCATATACTTCATACTGTTTTCGATTACATTAGAGAAAACGCGCTTCAGCTTTTCCCTGTCAGCCCGAACAAAAACCGGATCATCGAACTCATGGTCAAACTCTAGCCTGATTCCTTTTTCCCCTAAGTCAAAATGAAGCTCTTCAATATAATCGGAGACGAACTGAACGATTTCTACTTCATCGAATGTAAAAGGATCTTTCTTTAAATCGAGTTTAGAGAACAAAAACAATTCATCAATCAACTGATTCATGGCGACCGTTTTCGAGTAGATTGTAGCAAGATATTTTTCCATTTTCTCCGGGGTATTGGCCACTCCATCCCGAATTCCTTCCACATACCCCTTTATCGTTGTGATGGGAGTTTTTAAATCATGAGAAATGTTTGAAAGCAGTTCTTTTCGGTTCTTTTCATATTGAAATTGCAGCTCAATCGAATCTTTTAGCCTCCTTCGCATTTCTTCAAAGGCGACAACCAATTTTCCAATCTCGTCATTCGATCTTGTTCTTAAGCCGCTTTGCAAATGACCTTCTTTAATTTTCTCTGCGGCAACTTTTAGTTCCTCCAAAGGCTTAATGATGCTTCGGGATACTAGATAATTTAACAGTCCGTTCGTTAGAATAATAACCGCGATAAAAATCGCAACGAGAATAGGAAGCCATTTTCTTGCCAACTCTCCGTAAGGACTGACTTCCTTGAGAACATATAGACTCCCTCTACTTTGTTCATCAAAATTAAAATCAAATTTGACATACGTAAAGAATTGATTTCCGTTTTCTAACGTATCTCTTACCTTAATATTGGCCATTTCATACGGAGGAAGCGTCCATTCCATAGGGTTCACGTGCAGCGAGGGAGAGGAATAGAGAATCTCCTCTTCCCTTCTGACCACTAGCCCCGATGAAACCGATATCAGCCTATGGTCAATCTCTCTTAGCAGTTTAATATCCAACAGCCTCTCCGGATTTTTTTTGGCCAAATATTTCGCGTCCAAAAATACGCTTTCCTCCTGAGGGGTTAGTGGCTTTATGAGATATTGACTGGTGTAAAACTGCTGTACCCCCTTCAAATCTCCTGTATTGGCAATGGCTATCACAAAGCCCAAGCTGACAATCGACAAAATCGTAACCATCAGCATGGCCGAATAAGCCAATAATAGACGTTGCTTAATGGACATATTCATCCCCTCGGTCCAAGGTGAGTCTCTTCTACTGAGTATAGGTATCCGTGCTTTATTTTTTTACTTTGAGGAAAATCCCATCAGCCTTGGCCCACTTCCCTACCGGCTCGATTTGGTAAGTCATTCCCGGAGTAAATGCGCCATCACCTTTGATCATGAATAGACCCGTATCTCCCTTTCGCGACTGCAATTCATATTCCGCCATCATTTCGGTACCGTCCGTACCTTTAAGCTTCACTTGGCGAAACGCAAACATCTCATCCTTTGGATCCTCTTTCAACGTTACAGCAAATTTGCTAGCGTCCACTTGGTCTGCCCTCTTTATCTCCAGGGGAGCCGTATCAACGGCTACAAAGCTTGCCTCTTTAATTGTCATCCAATCGGAAGTAACAGTATACTTGACGCCAGGCTTCAGCTCCATACCTTGAGGCAATCGGAATTTGGGCTCTTGTTTACCGTCCGTCGATTGGGTGAAACCGACATAGTTGGCTACCATAGGTTCTTCACCTTCAGGAGTAATGGTAACGCTTCTGTTCCTTAACGAAGATATAACTTCATAGCTTTTTCCTTGATTATGGCTAAGATCATCCAAGATCAACGCATGCTTGCCACGCATAGCCGAATAAGCGGAAATTACATATCCGTAATCAACTACACCGTCTTCTTTCAGCGAGTCAACTTCAAATGTATCGAACGCTACCTGACGCGCCTCATTCATCGTAATTTTTTCCTCACTTCCGCCAAAGCTAACCGCTTGCTTTCCTTTGTAATTAAGCATATAAGCTATATCCGGATTCTGTGTCGCCGTAGGTACGATATAAGTGGCAAGCGAACCCGTTTTAAGGCGCGGTTGATTGACGATCGTCAAACCATGGTCAAATGCAAAATTTCCGATCGCGGTCTCAAGGCTTTCATCCTTTAAGGTAAGAGGTGCAGAGAATTTGATCTGCAGTGTAATTTTGTTTAACGGCTGCATTTCCACAATTTCGGCATTTTCAGAACGTATGGATTTTTGTGCTGTGATAAGCAGCTGAGCCACTTCACCGCGCGTAACTTGGTTCTTGTCCGAGTTGAAATCGTTCATCCAATATTTTACGGACATCACATCCCTTTGCAAAGCCTTCGCAACGATTTCGGCTAGCTCATCCTGAGTAACAGGAGCATGTGGATGAAACTTCCCGTTCTCTTTTTCCATAATTCCTAACGCTAATACCTTATTTACATTTTCATAATACCATTGGTTTGATTCTGTTGCATTTAAGCCATCGGTAGCTCCTGCATGATCTTTTAAACCTAAAGACAGGACGATCATATGGGCCAACTCTGCTTGGGTTACCCGTTTTTCAGGCTTTAACGTTCCGTCTCCATATCCAACAAGCACACCTTGCTGTACAAGCTGTTGAACAGCCATTTCCCCTTTATTCTCCTCCGCCAGCGTGTGAAAAGGAACAAGTGAATGAATTCCGACCATAACGGTCGCAGCGAGTGCTATCCCCATTTTCTTTCTATTTAACATTGTGATCTCCCCTTTATCCTTATTTTAATTCTACGAGTTCATATTAACTCTCAGATATTAATAAACGAGATATGAGAAATTAAATTTTTCTTAACAACATCTAATGTTTTTATAAAAAGAAGGCAGCCGTTTCGTCGTTTCCCTAATAGTCTCGATGTTTAAAGTGCTTGAAAATTATCCATCCTTATACTTAGACCTTTTAACTCCAAAGGAAGGAATGTTTCAATGTACTCTTATATTGATATCGGCATAAGGGCTGTCCTTTCCTTCTTTGTCCTCATGCTCCTCATTCGTTTTCAAGGAAAAAAGCAAATTGCCCAGTTCACTTATTTTAACTATGTCAATGGAATCGTGATCGGTTCGTTGGCGGCCAATATTATTTGGATCAGGGATGTATCGCTATTGGAAGGTATTTATATTATTTTTCTGTGGGGAAGCATTACTTGGTTTATTAACTTTTTATCGCTAAAAAGTCTTTTTCTTCGGAAGCTATTTGAAGGAGAACCGATCTATTTAGTGAAGGACGGTCATATTCTTGAACCGAATTTAAGAAGGGAGAATCTGACATTAGAAGACTTAACCTCGATGATTCGGCATCAGAATAACTTTGCTTTAGCAGACGTTGAACTCGCCATCCTGGAAATTGATGGCGGCTTAAGTGTACAAACCAAAAGTAATGCGCAAATTGTTACCCGTGGGGATTTAAATCTGGAAGAAAAGCGATTCGGCATTGCCTTGCCTATTATTATCGATGGTGTTTTATTGGAACATAACTTAAAGTCCAATCATATTTCAAAACATTGGGTCGAAAAGACTTTGGCTAATAAAAACGTAAACCTCGAGGATGTATTTTATATGGAACTGGGGATAAATGGCGAAGTGAAATTGGAAAAGAAAGATAGCGATAGTTTACCGCAGTCTTAAAATAAGTATAATATGGTAATAACTGTAAAAGAGGAGGTGTCATCTTGCCAAACTATATCGAAGCCCTTCGGAGTGTTTTTAATACTATTGTTGACGATGAACCTAAACCCTTGTTAAATATTATTGAAGCTTCCTTTTCTTGGCTATATTACGGGGTTGTCAAGGAAGCCATGGCATTTGAAGAAGCAGGGCTAAATACCACTGTGGATGATGAACTAAAAGGCATGCTAAAGGATGCGATAAAACTATGTTCTGACCATGCCAAACAATTGGAGAAATTTATGAGGGAAGAAGGAATCTCACTGCCACCCGTGTCTGAGCCAAAACCATTTTCTGACCCAAATGATATCCCCTTAGGGGTCAAATTAACCGATGACGAAATCTCAAATGGCTTAGCATTAAAAATCATGGCCATGTCTACCAATGCCTCAACGGCAGCGGCCCAATGCGTCAGAACAGACGTGGGAGCAATGTGGGTCCAAATTTTGAATGAATCCCTCGCCTATGGGATGACCTTAAAAACAAAGATGAGAAAAAGAGGGTGGGCTAAGCTGCCGCCAGCCTATACGCCGCCAGGAGTTTAAAGTGTCAGTTTATCCATATTTTGAATGGTTACATAAATGAAAAATGTGCTTATAATATAAAAGGAACAATTAATGATTCCAATCCGATAGGTTACTATAGGTTGCAGCCCCCTGCTGCATATGTTGATGCTGGTCTTCATGGCCGGCATCTTTTTTTATGATCTTTAATTAAATTAAATCAGCTTGAATCCTAAAGTATTGACTAGTATTTTAGATTCCCTCTTCAATGTTAGGGCTTTCATCAAGGGTTGTCCGTATAGCCAAGCTGGTAATGTTCATGTATAATTCACAATTAGGTACAACGGCTCCGACTTTTCTGAGAGAGAAAAGTCATTTATTAAAAAATTAAATAGGAAGAGGTTAATTATGAACTTGAAGCAAGAATGGTTCTGTAACATTCGAGGTGACGTACTGGCAGGGATCACTGTGGCACTAGCCTTGATACCGGAGGCAATTGCGTTTTCCATCATTGCAGGAGTTGACCCGATGGTGGGGCTATACGCATCGTTCTGTATTGCTGTAGTCATCGCTTTTGTTGGTGGGCGTCCAGCGATGATTTCAGCAGCAACGGGGGCCATGGCATTACTCATGGTTAACCTGGTAAAGGATCATGGCTTAGAGTATTTGCTCGCCGCAACGGTATTAACCGGGATCATACAGCTTATCCTGGGTTTCCTGAAGGTGGGCAGATTTATTACCTTTGTCCCTCACTCTGTCATGATTGGATTCGTGAATGCTCTAGCCATCCTAATCTTCATGGCTCAATTGCCGCACTTTGTCGGTGAGTCATGGCAAATGTATGTGATGGTAGCAGCGACATTAGCTATTATTTATATCTTACCTCGTTTCACAAAAGCTGTTCCATCTGCACTGGTTGCCATTATCATCATGACGGCGATCGCGATTTATGGCGGATTCAACGGACGCACGGTAGGTGATATGGGAGAGATTACTCGTGCTTTGCCTGTATTCCACCTGCCTAACATTGAATTATCTCTGCAAACCTTATGGATTATCCTGCCGTATTCCATCACGCTGGCCATTGTCGGTTTGTTGGAATCCTTATTAACGGCTACCATTATTGATGAAATGACAGAAACTAAAAGCTCGAAAGATAAAGAGGTTAGAGGTCAAGGAATCGCCAATATGGTCACAGGATTTTTTGGAGGAATGGCCGGTTGCGCCATGATAGGCCAATCCGTCATTAATGTCCAATCGGGAGCTAGAGGACGTTTATCTACTCTTGTAGCGGGTGTATTCCTCCTGTTCCTCATTATCGTTCTAGGCGATGTCGTCAAGCAGATTCCGATGGCTGCCCTGGTTGGGGTCATGATTATGGTTTCTATCGGAACGTTTGATTGGCAATCCCTTAAGACATTACCACGGACGCCGCGACCGGACGCTGTCGTTATGATTGTTACCGTAGCAATCGTAGTAGCTACTCACGACCTGGCTAAAGGAGTCATTGCTGGCGTAATCATGAGTGCCCTCAACTTCGGATGGAAAATGGCTCGCATGAAGACAATGACAAGCATGGAGAATGGAGCAAAAGTCTACAAAATATCCGGTCAAATGTTCTTTGGCACAATGAACCATTTCGTTGAAGAGTTTAATTACAACGAAGATCCGGATTGCATTGTAATTGACTTCAGCAACTCCCACGTTTGGGATCATTCCGCTGTAACGGCAATCGCGAAAGTGATTTATAAATACCAAAAACTCAATAAGCGTGTAGAAATTATCGGTTTGAATGAAGAAAGTCAGCAATTGGTTAACCAGGTCGGCTTATCTTCTCCCTCAGGGCATTAGTAGCATTGAGCCTTGCTTGTACCTTGAATAAAAGAGACAGGATTCCTGTCTCTTTGTTTTTGCAGCAAAAATAAAAAAGAGTCCGTTTGATGAACTCTTTTACATCTTTCTGCATTCATTGCTGCATAAAAATTGCAGTTAATAAAGCTGCAGCATATTTAAGAGGATGATATTTAAGATGCCGATTTTTCTCAAGGATTTCTTTCAGTTCCTTTTTTGATTCTTCTTTGTCGCTCTCCCATGACTCAAGGGCTTTCCTACGATATTGAGATTCAAAAATCACTATCAATCCCCCAATCGGTCATACTTTGAAAACGCTTACCATCATTATACGCTTTATGATACATTAATCCAAATGATTTTTGTTTGAATATTCAATATTTATATCAACTCCAATTCAAAGGAACGGGAGCCCCTTCCTCTTTTTTCAATACTTCTATTTCTTCCCTTCATGCGCTAGAGGAAAAATCACCTCAATCGTGGTTCCAAGGTTTACTTCGCTCATAATATGTACTTCGCCCCAGTGGTTTTCAATGATTTCCTTGCTGACCATATAACCTAATCCTGTTCCTTTTTCTTTTGTCGTAAAGAAAGGCTGACCTAGCTTCGCGCGCACCTCTTCTGGCATGCCAACCCCCTCATCAATAAAACGGATGGCGATTTGGTCATCATGGATTACCCTGGTTTGAATTACTAATTTACCGCCTGTAGGCATTGCTTCAATCGCATTCTTGATGTAATTAATAAAGACTTGCTTGAGTTGGTTCTCGTCACAATTAATATAGTTGTCGCCCGTTTGAAACTCTGAAACCATCTCCACATTGTTTAGAATGGCTTGCGTATCTAGGAGCGTGATGACCTGAGCCAATAATCCTTTAATTTCTTTTCGTTCGAATTTGCTGATCTGGGGCTTTGCAAGCATCAACAGTTCACTTAGAATCTGTTCTATCCGTTCAATTTCAGAAGACATAATATCAAAATATTCCGTCTTGTTACCGACTCCGGATTTCATTAACTGGACAAACCCTTTGATGGCCGTAATCGGATTTCGGATCTCATGGGCGATGCCGGCAGCCAATTGCCCTGCCACCGATAATTTCTCGGTGTGTTTCAAAATTTCCTGGGATTTCTTCCACTCCGTGATGTCCCTCAACGTTATCGACCAGCCATCCATCTGCCCTTCTACATCGTTGATTGGCGAAATGGATAACTGTACATTCAAGGCAGACCCATCTTTTCGCAAATGAATGGTTTCTGCCCCTATAATCGAATTTCCTTTTTTGACCTCAGATTCAAATTTCATCACTTCATCGATACCTTGAGATGGGACAAATGGCAATTCCTTTAATCCTAAGCCGATGATCTCTTGTTTGGTCCAGCCAAACGTTTTTTCAAACGCCCGATTCGTACGCAATATAGTCCCTTCCATATCAAAAACCAAAATCGCATCCACCATATTTTCAATAAAGGATTCTAATTGTTTGGTTTTCTCTTTCAGTCTATCCTCAACTTTTTTTCTGGGCGTGATATCACGACAAGTGCCTGTGATCCCTACCACTCTCCCTTGGCTGTCAACAATAGGAGAGAGCGCTGCACTGACATCAAGTAAGCTTCCGTCTCTCCTCTGGCGAATGGTTTCTATACCCGCCATGGAGATCCCTTTCTTTACGCGTTCATGGTTATGTTGAATGGACTCTTTCAGAAAATCCGGTACAATCGGTAACTTTCTTCCGAGCACGTCCTCAGCAGACCAATCAAAAAGCGTCTCGAAGGCGGGATTGATCTCCAAAACCCGATCTTCCATATCAATGACCCAAATCGCATCGGCATTATTCATAACTAACGATTGAAGTCTATCTTTCGCCTTCCTCAGTTCATCGTCAGCTAGTTTGCGATCTGTAATATCACGGCTGATTCCTATAGCATGGAATTTTTCCCCTTGCTCGTTTGTCCTGGTCTTAACCGATGTTTCAATCCAAACGTAGTGACCGTTTTTATGCTTGATGCGGCGGACCAAAATGTCCTCGTTGGCGTTGTCTGTCAGGTTTCCCTTTTTAAATTCCTTTGCATCGTCTGGATGCCAAAAATCATACCTGATCGAACCGATCACTTCCTCCGGTTCGTACCCCAGCAGCGCTCGGATCGAAGGGGATACATATGATATCCGGCCTTCGGGAGATGTAATAGAAATAATATCCCGAGAATTTTCAGAGATGAGTTGGAATAATTCCTCGCTTTGCCTCAAACTTTCCTGTTCAGCAATGCGCTCCGTAATGTCTTTAGCAATGCCGTATACCCCAACAACCTCATCATCGACGATGATGGGCATATTCGCCACATCGACATGGACGATGCGTCCGTTTTTGTGTATTGCTTTTGTTTGGTATCTCTGCGTCATGCCATTGGCAGCAGTCCGATAGTGCTGGATGGTTCTCTCCAGGTCATCTTCAGGCACGAGCGGAATAAACGATTGCTGCAACAATTCCTCTTCACTGTAGCCTAGCAGCTTGACCATGGCTGGATTCACACTAAGGTAATTTCCGTCCAAATCAAAAGAAAATACTGCATCCGGATTATGCTGGAAAAGCGATTGATAATGTTCTTCTTTTTGGGCGACTGCCATCTTTTTCTTTGTAACATCCTGAAAATATACGCTCAAACCATTTTCTGACGGATAAGCCCTCACATCAAACCATGTTTTCAGAGGCGGAAAAAAAGCATCGAATGTAACCGGCGCTTGTTCACAAACCGCTTTATGATACCATTCATAAAACGGTAAATGGATGGCATCCGGGAATTCGGACCATACATGCTTGCCAATCAAATCATCACGACTCCGAAACAGTAGACGAGAAGCTTCCGCATTAACATAGGTAAATTTCCAGTACTCATCTAAGGCAAAAAATCCATCCTTAATCCTCTCTAGTATTTCGAACGCATCTACTGGTGGGGTGTCCATCCGTAAACCCTCCTTAAGTTTCGCCTTTATACCCTTATGCGTATAAAAAAAGCCAAAATAGAACGCATCATGCTTTCTATTTTGGCTTATGTAATAGCTCAATTAAAAATTGTCTATACCATCATCCAAAAATCGTATTAAAAAGTATCTTTTTCATGGATTGGGGAGTACATAGGAAACTTGAGATCATGTCTTTTTACCATGGCATCCATTTTAATAATAATTTAATTAATCAATAATTTCAACAGAATAGGGAAATATATATTACGACATTTCCTCGATTCGCTCCAGAAAGTGAGGTTTCATCCCTATGTCATCCATAAGTCAGCAAAAATTATTGGACATTATCAGCTTTACAAGCAAATTGTTGAGAAAAAATTTTGGCCGGGGTCCAGAATCTTGCCAAGCCTTTGTCAATCATCAATATCTTGTTTTTTACATACGAGGATTTCTATCTCCGATGGAGTCTGTTTTACTTGAAAATGGAAATGCAGATAATATTGATATTTCACGCGGCATCGTCATGCAGTCCGTTCTCGCTCAATTGAAAGGCGCACTCGAGCTCCAATTTGAACAAGATGTAAGAGACTTTTATCATGATTGGAATTATCCCAATAATACGGGAACCATAATCGTCGTATTTGAACGTGAGCTTACAGCCCTTGATCCGAATATAGAACAGTTCCCTGAATCCACAGCTCTAAAAGAAGAAGTTTCTCGAATTAGCTTCTTGGTTGAAAAAGTTCCAGAACAAGTCGAAGCTTATCGAATTTCACCCAAACTTTATCTCGTCAAACGTGTAGGGATTCTTGTGCCCATTGAAAAAGCATTGATTGCGAAAGGATTCCAAAATACGCTTGTCGCTACCAAGGATGATTTGGAGAAAGCCCTATTACCACAGGGACGGACGATTCGAAGAGATCTTCAACCAGTCTGTAGCTGATATTTTTGTAGATTGGAATCTGCATGAAGACAATAGCATGATGTGCTTTGTGCTTAAATAACAAGGGGGGAAGGGAGCCATTAAACTCATGCAGGATATGAAAGAACAACAGGAAAAGATGGCAGACTACATCTCCTCTTTGCTGAAAGAAAGCTTCGGTAAAGCACCTGATGATGTTTCCGTTACTTTCAACGGGACATTTTTCACGATTTATTTGCGAAATTTCCTCTCCCCTTCCGAAAATGCGCTATTGGAGCAGGATCAAGAAGTATCATGGTTTTTATTTTAAACCCCAAGGAATTAAAAAGAAAAAGCGACTTAGATAATGCAGAGCTAGTCTAAGGAGTGGAGATACTGCCACTCCTTCACATATCCTTTGACTTGACTGGGAGCTACAGTTACCTTAGGACAAAACAAGCCAAACTATTATCTTCAATTAAATTACTATCAACAAAGATATCAGCTATAGGCTGCTTAAAGACATCTTTAAAACGGCCATCTGGTTCATAGTAGCTTTTCTCTAAATCAGTAATGGTTTCAAGAAGAAGCTGCAGGTAGCCTTTTGCGATTAACGCTTTTTCAAGGGGAATCAAAATCCCTGTACGCTTCACAAGATACAGCTTGGGAGAAATTCGATAAACATCTGTTTTTTCCGGTTTCTTTTGAATAAGAGCGCTGATCCGCTCGACTTCATCAATTAAAGGATGGCGTTCGGGGAATTGTTCCAATTCCTCATTAACAAGTGTAATATTCCCCTCAAAAACTACGGTAATCATCCCCGTGTTCCTAACGTAATTCCAATCGTGGTAAAAATCCTGCACATCTTGCTCGAACTCCAGTTCAAGAATCCCTTGTAAATTGGCAAGAACGGCTTTCATAACAATATTTCGTGAAAAATTGATGTGATCAACGTTTCCGTTGGCAAGCAAGATCGCTTCCATCGGTGACAAAAATCCACGGATATAAAAAACGAGATAACGATGATTAACGAATGCATTGCAGGAGTCTGGCCCTCTGCCAAAATTTTTTCTTAGCAGCTTGCTGGTTAAACCACTGATGTCAACTAACTTTTGCTGGATTGGGGCTGACATATCGTTAAAGCCTCACTTTCGACAACCGAATAAAGGTGCAAATTTTTATAATAGCCATTCCTATTTTCCTAACCAAACGAAAAGCTCCTACAATGCGGAGTTCACAATGTGGGAGCTTTGTATTGCATTCAATTGTCTAAGGACGACCCGTTTCTATAAGGCCCCTTGGAAATAGGCAACACACAGTTCACGAATATTTACTATATTCTATGATTTATATTACTGATGAACCACCCCTCTGCAAAAAAATAAAAATAGCCAAAATAGAAGCTATAATGCTTCTACTTTGGCTATGAATTAGCGCAATAATCATTGTCTATAACATCTTCCAAAAGTGAAAAGTATATCCTATTTTTACGAGTTTAATTTCAACAGTATTAAAATCGTGGCTTCCATCCAACGATTCTTTTCTATATTATCTTAAATTCTTTACAAGATCAATAAAGTTTATAGGAAAATGAAATGTAAATACGAACAGCGAGGCTTCCTTACAAGTACCCATGCCTACTTACTGGCTTTGACTCTCATCCTTAACGCCTTTTTCATCCTTAAGGAAACTGAAGGTTCAGCTTGAATCGGAGCTTGTCCTGACACCAGCTCCAGCCGGTACCTTTGAGCTATGAGGATAAGGATCAGGATGGCCTCCATAGTCGCGAATTGATTTCCGATACAGGATCTTGAACCTGCACCGAAAGGCAGATAGGCATATCTTGGCAAGTCCTTGAAATAATGAGCAGCAAAACGATCGGGCCAAAACTGCTCGGGCTGCTCAAAAAAAACGCGGGTTCCGATGAAAAATATCCCCGATACCCAAAACCCCAGTCATAAACCCCAAAGGATCTCTCTGGAAGTGCAGGAAATTTTGCAAACGCGGACCCGTAATTTCCACTAGTCTACTCAAAGGTGGTTACCCTCCCATCTGTCGTCATTCCAAACCTATTATTTTTCAAAGTATTTATACAAAAAGACATAAAATGCTTACAATTTGAACATATTGCCTTGTTAATATTGGAACAAGGGATGGAAAGGAGAGAATCAAATTGAGTGAACAACCAGCAGTTCAACAGGAGAAAAGAGCTAAAAGAACAGGCTCTAATCTAGGATGGATCTGGCTTATCGTTGCTTTCATCGGCATTGGCGTCCTCTTTTTTGGCTTTTCAAATCTAACCGAACAAATGACAGGGATCAATCAATCAATTCAGGAAAATACTCAAGCCCTCTTAGATCAAGATCACATCTTAGCTGACATTCAACACGGGATTCAGCAGTTAATTCTTGAGATAAAAGATTCTGTAGATGGGATTATCCAGTCTAGTTAATTATGAGATTCATCTACCTGGAAACAAATCGATTTCCCTCTACCCAAAAACGCCAGGGATACCCTCTGGCTTCTCCGCTGTTCTCAATGCCAATCCTTGGACCAACAGTAACAGACTCTATTGATTTTCCTTCAGCAATAAAAAGCGGAGGCTTAAAGAAAGGCCGCCCGTAATCTTCTTTTACGATACCGAGAGCTCGGGCCAGTTTCCCAGGACCATTGGTCAGATCCTGTTCCCTCTTCACCTTTCCCCGCCGTTCATACATCAGCTCAATTCCCGTATGGGGTTCTACAGCTCGAATCAAGACCGCCTCCGGATAGCCAAGCTTCCCGCTCACGACGTTCACCAGACAATGCGTATGCATGACGTATGTGTACACATACCCGGGAGGCCCAAACATTACCTCTGTTCTAGGCGTCCTTCGGTTTCCAAAGCTGTGTGCCGCACGATCCTCCGGTCCGATGTAGGCTTCCGTCTCAACAATCCATCCAGAAGTAGTCCCCAAGGGGGTTTCCTTTACAAGGATCATCCCTAACAAGGAACGAGCCAATTCCAATGTAGGCTGTTGAAAAAAGGCTTGATCTATGGGGTTAAACGTCATGATGATCACCTCTAAGCCTCATGGTCTACCAAACTCTTATGGATCCAGATCGCCGCTTGCGAACCGTCTCCCATCGCAATGGCAACCTGCTCCGAGTGCGCAACCACATCACCCGCCGCCCATAAGTGGGGAACATTGGTCATCTTGGTTCGCGGATCAACGACAATATGCTGATTGTCTAAAAGTTCCACCCCTAATTGCTTTGCTAATCGGGACTTCACTTCGTTCCCCCCGAAAGCAATGAACCCTCGTTCCCCCATGATTTCCTGCCCACTCTCCAGTCTAACCCCCTTCAGACCGGAGTCTTCTGCTATGATTTCTTGAATGGATTCTTCGATATAGCGGATATTGTGTTCTTGCAGTTGGCTTAACAGTTGGGATTCGATCTCAGCCTGCTCATGATTAATGTACACCAGATCCTTGGTCCAGTATAAAAGCGCCAAAGCCATCCTTGCCCCGACATTCCCCGACCCCATGACAATCGTCCTTTGGTTTCTTACTTCATAACCATCACAATCCGGACAAACATAAACGCTGATTCCTAAACAAGGATAAAGAGAGGAGAAATTAGGTATCCGATCCATGACACCAGTTGCTAAGAGTACTCGCTTCGCTTCATAGGATTGACCTCTTTTTGCCTTGAGTAAAAATCCTTCTTCTGCGAAATGGGCATCAACCACTTCATCAGCCACAAAATGGACACCTAACTTTTCCGCTTGGCTTTTTCCCAATTGACGAAGTTCTTGCCCACTGACGCCATCCGGCCAACCCAGTATATTATGGTAGCTTCTGCATAGGGTTGAGCGGCCGCGATCGGAATCAATGACCAAAACCTGATGCTGATACCGCCCCAATTGAATGGCTGCTTGAAGACCAGCAACCCCACCACCCACAACAATACAATCGTACGTCACAGCAAAGTCCCCTTTTCCGCCAAATGCTTAGCTTAAGTTTGTCTTCACGTATTGAAGTACTTCATCCACATGACCCTGAACCTTCACTTTACGAAATTCCTTCACGACATTGCCTTCTATATCAATAATGAAAGTAGACCGTTCAATCCCCATCTTTTCTTGCCCAAAGCTTTTCTTGAGCTTCCAAACCCCGTATGACTCAGCGGCTTGATGATCCACATCTGAGAGAAGAAGGAAGTTCAAATTATGTTTAGCGATAAACTTTTGATGTTTATCTATCGGATCTGGGCTAATGCCAAGTATAATCGTATCCAACGAGGTAAACGGCTCAAAAGAATCACGGAAATTGCATGCTTCTGTCGTACAGCCCGGTGTCATATCTTTTGGGTAAAAATACAGCACAACGTTTTTGCCTCGGAAATCTGATAATTTCACTTCTTCTCCACTCGTGCTCGGTAACGAAAAGTCTGGCGCCTTCTGTCCTATTTCGATCATCTTCAATACCCTCCCCACTCCAAGTCTTCAAGTTTTTGTTATCTCATTATACAAAAGCAAGCATCTGTTATCAAAGTTATAAGAAAGCATTATCAAATCAGCGTAAAGAATAAATAAACAGTCGTTCCCCACATAATAAAGGCCGATATTTTATTTAAGATTCCCATAAATCTTCCGGATACCTGGAAAGGCGAGACCCAAAGGCGTCTGCGCTGAAATCAGTCGCGCGAGCGATTGTCTAGGAAGGCTGTGAATTCGTCGATTGGGCAACCCCGTAAGCGTATCATAAAAAGCCAAGCGTTCCATCTGCTTTTCGCGTTGCTTTTGCTCGGTAATATCGGTGCTGATCGTCAGGACTTCATAAGACTGCACATCAGATGAAAGAATCGGTATTTTGGTTTCATGGCCAAAATTTTTGCCCTTTAGATTTGAAAAGCTAGAAGGATACGCGGTAATGACGCGGCCTTGGTTATCCATGATCGTGGCTAAGTCTATAACCAACGAAGAATGGATCGTCTCCCCAAGTTCCTGAAGAAGCTCGCCTTCCGCATCGGATAGTAAGGTTTCATTATATTGCATCGTTTCTGCCGTGTACCTTAATTTCCCCATAAGGACGGACATCTGCTGACTCACCCGATCCGCTGCCTGATCCGTCAACTCCTTACTCTGCTCGCGTGAGATTTCAGGAAGAAGGGAGGCAGCAGAAAGGCTGATAATCATCAAGACTGCGAGAGTGAGAAAAAGATTCAGTAAATAGGTTCGCCAAAAAAGACTTCCCTTGATTTTTTTAAGTTTATCACTGCCATCCTCCATCGATGCTACCCCTTCTAGTACCCTTCCCCAGAATATGTTTAGGGAAGTTTTATATGTATTTTCTTTGCTCTTATTTACAAAATTCTACAAAGTTCCACATCACTTTGTATCATAGTTCAATCCCCTAACACTCGTGAACTTTTTGCCTTTTTTTCGCTAAGTACAAAAAAAGAGGAGCCATCAGCACCCCCGACTTTAGTGACATCGTCTCTATTTACTGAACTCAAGTATGACCTTTTTCTTTGTAGCCTTCTCCAGATGTTTAACCTGTCTTTCCGCTTTATAACTCTCAGCCAGCCACTCTTTATTACAGAGGATCCTGACGTGAATATGTCGGTTGCTGACGGTCATTTGAATATTTTCAACAATCCTTCGGTTAGTATGGTTTAGGCTATAGGCTAACTTTAATAGGGTTCCAAGAAAAACGATCTTCTGTTGTTCATCCTTGGTAAACCAGTCTTTAAAATCCTTTATGTATTTTTTGAATATAGACTTTGAAGAAAAGGAAGCCAGCAAAGCCAATTTCAGACGTTCCTTGTGTGAAAAGCCATCTAGATTTTGATTGGTCAATAAATAAAAAGTATGCTGACCGCTAGCGTTCAGGTCGATAAATCTGCCTAAATGAAAGACATAGGCCGCTTGTTCCAGATCCTTTCGATCGTCATCCGACAATGAAAAGCCGTTGTGTTTTTCGCATTCCTGGAACAGCATAAGGGCGACCCTTTTCACCTCCTCCTGAACCGGCTCCAGGCTGATATCGTAAGCGGCAGCCACCCCCTTCAAGCTTTGCTCGGAAACATCAGGAATCATTTTTTGCTCCTGCTCCCGGAAAAGCCCATCAAAATAAACCCCTTCGCGAAGCCCTTTATTGCTTAATAAGAAGGTTGGAGAAAGAACGCATTCCATTAAAGCCTGAAAGATCTTTGCGGAAGGAATAATGATATCAGCACGATCCTTGGATAATCCCTCCAGCTCTCGCAGCTGTTCAATGGAGAGAGAAGATATTCTCTCGATCAGCCTAAACATCTCCCCTGTCTCCATTTCATACTGATGAAGGCCGCCTAGCGGATACCGATTCATGACTTGATGGATCTTGACAAGATTTCGGGCACTTCCCCCGATGCCCACAACAGGAAGTCGTTTTCCTTGTACCCAATCCAATTGTTGAAACTGCTCCGATAAATAAGCTGACAGCCTCCTGAGCTTCTCTTGGGTCGGCACGTCATTCTGGATAAACTTTTCTTTTAATGAGACCGCTCCAAAAGGGAAGCTATGGTAGTGGACCAGTTTCCTGTCCGAGAACAAGGTAACTTCCGTGCTTCCTCCCCCTACATCAATAGAAATGCCGTTTTCTAGGCTGGTTGAGTTAATCACGGCTAAAAAACCATAATAAGCTTCCTGATATTCTGAGAGAATCTCCATCTTTAAACCGGTTTTTTCCGCCACTGCATCTAGGATCTGATCCTGGTTTCGAGACTGCCGTATGGCTGCCGTCGCAACCACCTTCAGCTCTGACATCTGGTGATGACGAGCAATCTCCCGAAAGTTCTCTAATGTTTCGCACAAGACATGAATGCCTTCCTCACTCAAGCGGCCTTCTTCATCCAAATGGGTACTTAGCCGGGATACGACTTTAAAATTTTCTATTTCCTTAAACGATTGGTTTCTGCCTTGTTTAAAAATGACCAACCGTATAGAATTAGAGCCTATATCAATGACTCCGAATTTCATTTCCAATTTACCGATCCTCCTTTTCCCCTGATTTCAAGCTGGCTTACATGTCAGAAGGCTCACAATAGACTGGTTTTCTTTACACTTCGTCTTCGACAGCCTTATAGGCCAAGTCATATAATAGGATTTGAGAATCAATTTCTGGTTCATCAGCGTTCCGTTGGACATAATGATACTCTCCGGACGAATCTTGTTCACGGGCTTTCACATTATCACTCAACATCAGACGAAGGGTATTTTTCACTTTCTCCTTATGATCTTCATTATAAATCGGAAAACTGATCTCCACTCTTTTGATCATGTTTCGAGTCATCCAATCCGCTGACGAGAGATAAATCTTTTCTTCTCCGTTGTGATGAAAATAAAACACCCGGCTATGCTCCAGAAACCTTCCAACAATGCTTCTTACCCGAATATGATCACTGACCTCTTTAATGCCAGGGCGCAGACAGCATATTCCTCGCACAATCAAATCGATTTTTACTCCAGCACGGGAAGCTTCATATAGCTTCATCATTAAAGTTTTATCGGTAAGCGAATTCATTTGCGCTATAATTCGGCCATTATCGTATCGTTTGTGCATCTCAATTTCCTGATCAATTAGATCTATAAAATGACTGCGGATATCGTTTGGCGAAATCGTAAAGTGAGATAAAGAGGGCTTTGCCGTGTATCCGCTCAAATAATTGAAGAAATGAGACGCATCTTCTCCGAATTCCGAGTGGGAAGTCAGCAGCCCGAAATCAGTATATATTTTAGCCGTCGAATCATTATAATTTCCTGTGCCTAAATGTACATAACGCTCGATTTGTCCCTGATTCCGGCGTACAACTAACGTAATCTTGCTATGGGTCTTTAATTCAGTCACTCCATAGATCACATGACAGCCGGCCTTTTCCAATTCCTTGGCCCAATGAACATTATGTTCTTCATCAAAGCGGGCTTTCAATTCGACAAGGACTAATACTTGCTTCCCATTTTCCCCTGCATTCTTTAGAGCTTCAATAATCGGCGAATCCTTACTGACCCGGTAAAGTGTTTGTTTAATAGCTAGCACATTCGGGTCTTCAGCCGCCTGCTTCACAAATTCAATGACCGCATCAAAGGATTCATAGGGATGGTGAAGGAGAACATCCTTTTGATTCAGGATCTCGAATATATTATCACCGAAAAGAATATCCTTTGATGGTTGAGGAATTAAGGGAGAGTAGGCCAGATGTTCTTTCTCCTTGACGATATCGTTGTAAAAAGAAAATAAAAAGGTGAGATCAAGCGGTCCATGGAGAACATAGACATCTTTTTCATGAATTTCTAATTCATCGGCTAAGTATGGAAGCGTCTCTTCTTCCGCTAACTCTTCTTCGATTTCAAGTCGAACGACATTTCCCGACTTTCGCTTTTTCAACTCTTCTTCAATGACCTTTAATAAATCCTCCGCTCCCTCTTCATGCAATTCCAGATCAGCGTTTCTTGTAATTCTGAAGGTCGTTGCAGACTCTACTTCATATCCGATAAAAAGCTTGTATATAAAGTGACGAATAATGTCTTCCAAAAAAACGAAGTGCATTTCCTTATTTATCGTTGGTAGTGCTATGAAACGTTCAAGCCCCCTTGGCACCTGGACAAGGGCCCGTTTTTTTATCCCATGCTCCTTGTCCGAGCTTTTCAAAACCACGGCGATATTAATGCTCTTATTTAACAGCATCGGAAAAGGGTGATAGGCATCGACGGCCAATGGAGTTAAAACGGGAGAAATCAAACCATCGAACAACCGTTCCACGAAACTCATTTGCTCTTCATCTAAGTCGTTGATCCTAAAAAATTTAATTCCTTCATTTGAAAGCTGTGCAAGCATTTTGCGGTAAGTATCATATTGAACCTGGGCAAGTTTGTGATTGATATCGGATATGCTTTTTAATTGCTCTTTTGGGGTTAACCCCGCTTTATTTTCCGGAACCGTAAAGCCCGCATCTACCTGATCCTTCAAACCAGCAACACGAACCATAAAAAATTCATCCAAATTTGAACTGAAGATCGCCAAAAACTTCAGCCGCTCCAGTAACGGATTTTTTTCATCCAGCGCTTCTTCTAGTACGCGTTTATTGAAGCCTAGCCAGCTTATTTCCCGATTGTTATAAAAGGTGGGGTTGCTTAAATCAACGGGGTCTATTTGTTTATTTTTTATTTCCATGATACACACTTCCTAAAGATGAATTTAATAATAAATTATATTATTAATTTGTAAATCTAATATTAACTTATTGTAAATAACAATAGAGTATGAGCATCTTGACCTGAAATTAGACCCTTGTAGCAGAATAATTCCTGCTTGCAATACGTCCCATAATAAATTAAAGAGGCTTCCCTCTCCAAGCTCTCGATTGGTAAGCCTCTTCGTATGTTATCCTCCTGTTCGCTGGCCGCCTAATTCGACAATAAGATTTTGTAAGATTTGAAAGTCCTCATTCCCTGCTAATCGACGAATACGAGTTTGCTCATCATCTGATAGATCTCGATCCAGCCGGCTTTGCAGCAGCTGAACGAAAGCCTCATACCTTTCTTCCGGATTCAATATGGGCAAGGATGCCACCCCTTTTCTATGTTTACTTGCTAAAGCCATATTTCCTTTCTTTACCTTTCCCACTTAAAGAAAAATTATTTTTATTTTCGTTCTTTCAAAAAGCTTTTGGTTCGAATCCCCGCTCGCCTTAGCATCACGGTTGTATGAACGTCAACCTTCATTCGAGCAAACTCTTCATTCCAATTGTCTTTTACCTTTTCAAATTGCTCAAAGTGCTGCCGATTCAGGTCATCTCCAAAGCCAAAAGCATCGACTTGGAATTTCTTTTGAACCCGCTTGATGGTGCTTTCCACTTCGTGCGAAACGCTCTTACTCATCATTTTCTCGTATTTCACATACGTTTCCGGCTTGCTTAAATCATCGCCGCATTGAGTGGAGTCTAAACGGCCCTCCAAGAACAGCTCGATCTTCGCATGAGGTGTTCCGCCGAAATATTCGACTTTCCGTTTAGAAGAGGCATTATATACGCGAACAGCCAAAAAATTCTTATTTCCGCAAGGGATGGTGAAAGAAGTTAATTTCACATCTCCTTGGATTAACAAGTAATTTCGTGAGTCCCCCATATTCAGATCCCCAATATACCGATCATCTTTAAAGACGGCAAGTCCATCTACAACTACGATTGCATTAGGATCTACCTTCTTCATATTCTCAACGCTGCCCCCTTTCTCTTTCTCCCCTTGTATGCGAATCTTGGTCAAAACCGGTGATCTGCCCGGTGATGTAGCGGCATCGATCATGTGCTTCAAGCGAATATCGGGGTCACCGCCCCAATTTTGAGCCATCGTGGGCAATTGGGCTGCAATTTTCAGGCTTGACGCTTTTTGGATAGGGTATGTCACTTTTAAGATATCTTCTGCTTTCCCCTCTGATAAAAGAAACATAAAATCATCCCGGATTTCCCGGTTTCGCTCTAAGAAATCCAAAAACTCCAGGAGTCCGGTACGGGCTAATTCCTGACTGATAACCACAGTCCGAACATGGGAATATACCGTCTTCCGTGAGATGGCTGTGTTCATCTTTTGACTTAGTTCTGCTATCGTATCCCCTTCAAGGCTATAGACAATAGAGGGAGCATCTCCTCTCGCGGTCTTATTATTCAATTCCGCCGCATTCATGCCTTCAATGGTAAGTTTATATCTTTTACGCTCCCCTTTGTCGATCCCCATCCCTGTAACTACGGTGATATCTCCAAGCTCTCTAGCATCCCAGCAACCGGATAACAATGAAAGAAGCAACAACAGCCCGATAATTTGGATCCCTTTCTTCATGAAGGATCCCCCTTTGGCGGAGGGGTTGGCGTTTTGCTGTCCGGTTGTCTTGCAGGGGCTTGAGTGTGAAGATAGCGTGGTCTTTTTTTCATCCCCCAGATCGGAAAGCGGACAAAGACATCATTCTGATCCTCCCATATAAAAGGAGCCACCGGAGCGAGATAAGGAACACCGAAGGAACGAAGGCTGCTTAAGTGGGCAACCATAACAATCAGACCGACCAGCATCCCATATAATCCAAAAACCGCGGACAAAAACATTAAGGAAAACGCAATAATCGAGAAGCCGAGGCAAAGCTGTAGACAGGCGATACGAAGTTGGCAATGGCAGTAATGGCCACTGTCCAGGTTTTGTCCGCAATAAATTCCTCAATATTGCCTGATTCGAAGATGGCACTCGTTTTAATATTTCGAATCCTTTTCATGACTTCTTGCAGCATCTCCGGATCAACGATATTGTCAATGTAGCCAACATACACTGTGGTCCGCGTGTCTTTGCCAATTTCAAACGATTCAAATTGCAAATGAGGATTTTTTACGCGTCTGCGGATCAAACTCACATTGACCATAATGGACTCCACAAAGCCATCCTTTGGCCCTCACGACCGTTTGCGTGGTCGGTTCCACGATGCTGCGCTTTTCGCCGGTCTGGAGATTAATGGCTACCGCTTCTTCAATGCCCTCCAGTACCAAAACGACCGATCCGTTTAAGATCTCCCTGACTAAATCATGTTCCACCGAATACAACTGATAAGAGGAACCAGAAAAGAATTCCTGACAAAAATGGTGCAAATCGTTTTTGTTTTTCACTTTCCATTGTTTGGCAGACGGTTCACTTAGGGTTTTCATAATGACCTGCTGGATTTCTTTACTATCCGTCATACTATCAAGATATAAAGCAATCCCCTTTCTCCCCCCAACCCACACTTCTCCATCCTTGTAGTCTGCACTTTTCCCGAATACCCATTGAAACTCTGCTCGGATCTGCTCGAGATCATGATGTAAGACATTTCTAACTCCCTTATCGGAAACGAATTCATCAGAAGTTGTTTTTATCTGCTCAAAACGGGATGGAAAAAGGGTCTTGCGAATCCATTTCAGCACTAGCTTTCACTGCCTTTCGGCTTTTTATATTTTCGCAATCTAATAAATGTCACAACGAAAAGTATGACCGGAATGACATACGCCATAGGGAAGATAAAATAAGGAACGTTGTAATTTAATCCTTCCTCCACATGTTCAGCAAAATTAAAGGCAATGATCACAGTAAATAGAGAAACGACCATTGTAATCGGGAAAACGAAAGGCCGATAAGGCATCCTGAACACGTATTCTAGTCCTTTCAACCCTGCAAACATAAAAACGGAAGACTTAATCAAAATCCCCAGCATCATAATGAAGACAACGAAGGCATCAATCCTTTCAATAAATTGCGCTACGGATACTTCACGCGCTGCACTCAATAGAGGAAAGTTTGATCGAGCAGTCGAATCCACCCCCAACACCATCAGCTGCATGGCTACGGAAAAGCTTAATAGAGCCCCAGCGATGGCTACACCTAGCATGGCCACCTTCCCTGCATACTTAAATTTTGTCGTATAACAAATAATGACCGTAAAGACCACCATTTCTCCAAACGGAAACGACATGAGATCTCTAAAAACGGACTTCAAGATCGGTCCCCAGCCGTGTGATAACATAGGCTGCAGGCGGATAAATTTTATATCCCCGCTCACCCATAGGAGAATACTCAATAGCCCAAAGAAGAGGATAATGTAAGGAGAAAAAATCTCAGCCGTTCGCGCTAAGGGTTCAGTCCTAAATAGAGGATATAGGCAATCAGAAACATTAATAACAAGTTGATCGCTTCGATAGGAGTGTTTGGCAATATAGCTGCGGTCATCAGCTCTCCAAAATCACGCGAGACCCTTGCCGAAACATAAAAGAAAAAAACAGAATTAAAGAAGGGAAAAGCCAATCGCTAAGGTTCTTCCAAAAGAGAACTCCATGATTTCATACAAATTTTTACCCGGCCGCAACGCTAGAAGCTTGTAATAAAAATAAGCCGCTCCGACCCCTAAAGCCGTCCCCATTAGCACAGCGATCCATGCGTCTTGCCGGGCATGCCCTCCAATTCCCACCACTATGGCGCTTCCGATTTCAAAATTAATGACTAAAGCAAGCAATTGAATAACCGACACGTTTTCTTGTAATCTCATCCTATTACCTCAAGAAACATCCGTTTCAGGAGCCTTCTTTCTTTTTTTACGTTTAAATAATCGGTAATCAACAACCATGGCAGTCACTAATCCCAATGCTGCCCCTATATAAGCAAGGTATCTCCCGGCTCCTACGAAGGCATACAAAAGCATATGCAGAGTATCCGTTACGTCTTTTTTATAGATCAGCATATCGAAAATGGTAGTAACAACGAGCAATAGCGTAAAAATCAAAAAAAAACAAAAGGTGACCATTTAACCACTTCCATTCCCATTGTCATTCCCGTCTTCATCTCTTTTTACTTTTTATTTTTTACAAAAAGCTCCTATCTATCCATGATATGGTGACTTAATGCTCATGTACCCTTATAAAAATTTTCCATTTTATTTTTATGTTTGTTGCATATAGAAGAACGGTGGTGTTGTAAAAACAACAATCTAATTTTATAATTATTTACAAGAGTTTTAAAAATATTAACAATAGTAGGAGGATTAAAATGCAAACACAAACCATAGCAAATCGAGTCAAAGCCATCGATTGCAAGCACTTTATCAACGGTCAATATATAGATTCTCTCAGCGGAAAGACATTTGATAATATTAATCCAGCAAACCAAGAGGTTTTAGGCGCCGTTGCCATGGGAGGAAAAGATGAAGTTGATCTCGCGGTTGCCTCAGCTAAAAGCGCTTTAAACGGACCATGGAAGAAAATGACCACTCACGAGCGAATTGCCGTGATTCGACGCATCGGCGACATCATATTGGAAAGACAAGATGAATTGGCGCAATTGGAGGCGTTGGATACTGGAAAACCTTACTGGCTTTCCAATTCAATCGATATACCGCGCTCCGCTTACAACTTCCACTTCTTTGCCGACTATCTTCGTTCTCTAGGAACGGAAGCTTACCAAACCGATGATACAGCTATCAATTACTCGATCCGCCGTCCGGTTGGAGTTGTTGGATTGATTGGTCCTTGGAATCTTCCCCTCCTGCTCATGACATGGAAACTAGCTCCTTGTCTTGCTGCGGGCAACACAGCGGTCATCAAGCCAGCTAAATTAACCCCGATGACAGCCACTCTCTTAGGAGAAATCTGCCGCGAAGCCGGAGTTCCTGATGGGGTTGTAAATATTGTTAACGGGTTAGGTACGGCTGTAGGAACCGCATTGACGGAGCATCCGGATGTGGATGCCATTACCTTTACCGGTGAAACTTCTACTGGAAAAACCATTATGACCTCTGCAGCGCAAACTCTAAAAAGACTTTCTTATGAGCTCGGTGGAAAAAATCCTAACATTATCTTTGCCGATTCGGATCTCGATGAAGTGATTGAGACCACCATTAAATCCAGCTTTATTAACCAAGGACAAGTATGTCTGTGCGGTTCGCGTATTTATGTTGAACGCCCTGCTTACGAAGCTTTTCTCGAGAAATTTGTAGCCAAGACAAAAGAGTTGGTTGTCGGGGATCCGTTTGATCCAAAGACAAAAGTTGGAGCTTTGATTGGGAAGGACCACTACAAAAATGTCACGAACTATATCAACTTGGCCATTGAAGAAGGCGGACAAATCCTGACCGGGGGCAAGCGCCCTGAAGGATTGGAACACGGATATTACTTGGAGCCAACGATTATTGTCGGTCTAGACCAGAACTGCCGTGTTGTTCGTGAGGAGATCTTTGGACCAGTGGTTACCGTGATTCCTTTTGATACGGAAGAGGAAGTAATCGCCCAAGCCAATGATACCCATTATGGATTGAGCGCCTCCATTTGGACGAACGATCTTCGCCGAGCTCATCGCGTCGCTGGCCAAATCGAAGCCGGTATCGTGTGGGTAAATACCTGGTTCCTTCGCGACTTGCGCACTCCGTTTGGCGGAATGAAGCAAAGCGGGATTGGTCGCGAAGGCGGTATGCATAGTTTTGAGTTTTATAGTGAATTAACGAATATCTGCATTAAGCTTTAAGATTTGATAGAAAGGGCTTCCCCTTCAGAAACCTAACGGTCTCCTGGGGATAGCCCTTTTTCCTTTCCCTCATAGTACAAGGAGACTGTCGAAAAAAGACGAAAACTCACCAGATACTTTAGGAAGAAATTGGAAACAGTATACTATAGTTACTTAAATACTTACTAAGAAAATCACAAAACTACAAGGTGATGGAATGAACAAACACCAAGAATCCTTGAAAGTCCAAATTGTTGAGCCAAGACGGCCTAAAATGCATATATCCCCGTTCGGGACCAATCATTTTCGACGTTCACATCCTTGGATAGCCGCTTGGTTATCTGCTACAATACCTGGATTTGGGCAAATATATCTTGGTATGCATCTCAAAGGTCTCATCCTTTTGAGTTTGGAAATGCTTCTTAATACTTTTGGAAAGGTTAATCTCGCGATATTGTATACCTTTACTTTGCAATTCGAGAAGGTGCATCAAGTCGTCAATTACAATTGGGCTCTAGTGTATGCCGCCATTTATGTATTTGCAATTTGGGATGCCTACCGCGTGAGTGTAGAGACGAATAAACTAAGTTTCTTGGAATCTAAACAAAACATTAGAAATCTAAAGAGTGCCATGGTAAACGCGTTTGAGATCAATTTTCTGGATAAGCGGAATCCTTGGGTTGCTGCTGTGTTGTCCGCTTCTTTTATTGGGCTTGGGCATTTATATTGCCATCGGTTAATCACAGGGTTTACACTGATCGGCTGGAATTTAGCCATTATTTATTTTACACATCTGCCTGAGTTGATCATCTGTACCTTCACCGGTCAATTTCAGCTTATTCCAAGTCGAGTAGACTATCAATGGCTCATGTTTTACCCTTCCTTATACACTTTCAATATTTATGATTCCTATGCAGCGACGGTTTCGAATAACCGAATGTTTGAGGAAGAACAAATCTATTATTTGAATGGAAAATATGGAGTCAATAAACTGAAGGTTCATCAACCAGATTAAAATCAATTAAGGTGAGATCGCTATGTATGTAATCGCTGGATTCGAAAGCAGTCTATTTGTTGAATTCGCTATCGAAGAACTTAAAGAAGAAGGCATTCATGAAAAAGATATTGTCATGGTTAAAATGGAAAATGCGGAACAATACCGTAATTTATTTGACTCTATCCACCATTCGGATGGAGTTAGTTTGTTTGATGGAATGGCAGCCCTAGGAGGAGCAGGCATGACTCTAGGTATCATCGTTGGTTCACAAATCGCCATCGGTCCCGTAGCTATAGGTCTTCTCGGTCTTTTCATCGGCGCCGCGATCGGCTACTTTTTGGACAAAAAAATCAGTAAAGTCAAGAAATCTACAAAGCAGCAGCAATATATTGCTCTGTTACTTTTAATTAATTGCAAAGAGGACCAAAAAAATATGGTGACGACGGTTTTCCATAAGCACGATGTCCTAACGCTAGGAATCCTTATGTAGCACAATTGATAAAGGATAATATTGGAACCTACTAGTGAAATACGGTAAAATGAGTGTGTTGATTGAATACCAATTCCAATGGAAAGGAAGCAAAATATGAGCACTGATCAAGCTTTACAAAGCTTCAAATCACTTGAGGAGAGAATATGCCATTTGAATAGCATTTCCTCTCTGGTTCATTGGGATATGGAAACCGCTTCTCCGAAACTAGGACTTTCTTACATGTCAGAAGCCGTAGGAACTCTTTCAATGGAAATTTTTCGCCTGACGACTTCTGATGAGATGAAAAATTGCCTAGACGTTCTGATGGAATCTGGCGCCTATAGCCAATTAGACCAAGCTACACAAGCCTCGCTCCGCGAAGCCAAGCGAAACTATGACCAGACCAAAAAAATTCCAGAAGAGCTTTATAAAGAGTATTCCATACTTACTGCGAAGGCCCAGAATATATGGGTTGAAGCCAAAGAAACGAATCAGTTTTCGCTATTTGAGCCTACCCTTCAACGCATCATCGAAATGAATCGTCAATTTGCCCAGTACTACGGCTATGAGGACCATCCTTACGATGCTTTGCTCGATCAATATGAGCCCGGATATACAGTAAAGAAATTAGATCCTTTGTTTAAAGATTTGCGACAAAAGACCATCGATTTGCTTCACCGGATTCAACAATCTTCTTGCCAGCCCGATACCCGTTTTCCCCAGCGTCCCTATCCAAAGGAGAAACAAAAAGAGTTTTGCCGGCTTCTTTTATCAAAGATGGGATTTAATACGGAAGCTGGGGTATTAGCAGAAAGCGCCCATCCTTTTGCCACCGGGATATCTCTTCAGAATGTGCGAATCACCACGAATTACGATCAAAACGATGTTCGTTCGTCTATCACTGGTGTAATCCATGAATTGGGTCATGCCGTATATGAGCAAAACGTCTCCCCGGAATTCGAAGGGACATTCTTGCGGGACGGGGCCTCTATGGGTATTCATGAGTCTCAATCTCGATTTTATGAGAATATGGTCGGAAGAAGCGAAGCATTCTGGAGCTATCTCTATCCTTTGCTGCAGCAGACTTTTCCTGCGGAATTAGCTCAGGTCTCACTTAAGGATTTCCATGGTTCCTTAAACATGGTAGAACCTTCTCTCATTCGCATCCATGCGGATGAATTGACGTACAATCTGCACATTATGCTTCGTTATGAGCTAGAAAAACTCATGATGGCTGGGGAGTTGAATGCCAAGGATCTGCCTGAGGCTTGGAACAAAAGAATGGAGGACTATCTGGGACTCGTTCCTCCCACCGATTCGGCCGGCGTTCTTCAGGATGTTCACTGGTGTTTCTCGATCGGATACTTCCCGTCATACACTCTTGGCAACTTATATTCGGCTCAGCTCTACCATACAATCCAAAAAGACATCCCATCCTTCGACCAGCTTCTTACCGAAGGAAACCTTTCACCGATTGTCGATTGGCTGCGAACCCATATTCACCAATATGGAAAGCTGTATACTCCTTCTGAGCTGATCGAGAAAGTGACGGGTGAGGAGTTAAACGCGGATTATCTGATTCGATATTTTGAGGATAAGTTCAGTAGAATTTATGATTTAAAGTAAATGGTTTGTTAGTCACAAAAAAGGGTGTTCCAAAAGCCTTGCTTTTCCGGAACACCCTTTTTTTCACGTCATGCAATTTTACCACGAAGCAAGCTCTGCTCGTTTCCACGTATTCGGCGCAACGCAAATATATAAAAATCCGCTGTCCCAGGCAATCTCACCAACGTTTCCTGGTGCAGATGCGGATGCGGGAGTAAAAGATTTTCTGATGCGAAGGCTATCATCATTCACGTCGAGCTTCGTCGCAGGATCTGTATTCCCAATACCGACATTTCCATTGCTGCGGCTAATAGAGAACGGGGTATCCAAGGCTTCTCCAGCATCCGAATATCGGATGATACCGAAGTTCGAACCCGTGTCAGATCCCGATTCCTCTGCATTGTCAGCTCTTAGCGTCCATCGCGGGGTTGTGGCATTCCCGGATTCGGTTTTTGCAAGCTGCAAGTCCCGATGGACACCCTCTGATCCGGCTATTCTCATAATCCCATCCACAACATTGAAATTTGAGGAATGAGTCCGAATCTCTGCTACGTCCTGATCGAATGGAATCTCCAATCTTGTGAAAAGCTCATTCGGGTGTTTTCCCGTAGGGGACATAGTCGTTTCAATAGAAATATGATTGTGGTCTGGCTGGTTCGGATCATTGGCCTTCGCATGTGAGACGATCGCCGATTTGTCCATTCCTTTTTCATCGGCCCAAGAGATCGCAGGTTTGGCTTGGTCTTCTGTCCACTGCAAACGAATGAGATCGGACAAATGCCCTTGAGAGTAGATCCATTTTTGATCTGTAGATAGATGGAATCTTTGATTGTGGGGAACTTTGATCCCTCCTCCCGGCAAAGATGACTCGGTGTATTCCGGTTTTGCATCGACACCGCTGCCGGCCGCCTGAACCATCCCAAATACTCCCAGTGCTACCCCTATTGCTAGGGAAACCGCCATTCCAAGTAACTTCATCTCCCATCTCTCCTTTCATCTAAAGCCTCCCAGCTTTTATAGTCATGAACCGCAAATCCTGCAAAGCTCGGATAACGGGATAACTCCTTTTTTGCTATTTGTAATTCCTCTTCCATGGCACCTGTACTCTTGGTATAAAACGTCGTATGATCCCCTTCATTAGTTGGGGCGGTTTCCACAGCAATGATCACCTGTTTTTTAAGAGCGGATGCTTCCCTTATGATCCCATGGGCGTTAGCCACGATTCCGTTATTTCCTAAGGAAAAATTTCTATAGTCCATGACCACAAGGGAATCGAATTTTTCTAATAACCATGCGCTAAAGGTATATTCGGAGTTAGGAACTTTGATTTTATGAATCCAAAAAGGAACATCCAAGGAAATTTTCAAGCCCGACCCTTGGGTTTCTTTCTCAATGAATCGCAGGTTAGCCATCCAATTTTTTAAGACCAGATTATTTTCTGTTTTCCATTCTTGTAACGTGTAGGGTTCGATATCAAGGTGCAGGCCTTGAAATCTCTCTTTCGGATCCACCGAAGCATTGTATTTTGTGATCCAAGTGATCATTTCTCTAATAAGAGCTTGATTGTCTTTAAAAGCCCAATAGGGATTGCCAGCAAGGGCTTCTACCTGAATCTGCTGGAGATGGGCATTTCGGATGAAGCTTTGGTAATCTTGCAGGCTAACATCCCTATTTATCTGAAGGTAAATCGCAGTCAAATTGTTTTCACTAGCAAATTTCAAGATTTCTTCTTGGTCCGTTTGGATGATTTCGGCATCCCAAATCCATGTGCCTTTTTCCACCTTTGCCGCTTGTGTCACAACCGCCAGATCACGTTCTTCCTTCCATTCGACCTGAGCTTCGAACAATTCGCTGATAAAGCGCAGCGGAACCATCGTGCGGTCATTCTTGATCACGGCTGGTGCATCCATCAAGATATCCTTTCCGTTCACTCGCGCTTGCTTTTGGCCAATGGTTAAAATAATGGTTCGTCCTTTATGCAAAAATGTCACTTGTTCCAATGTGCCATTCCACTCTACCTTGGCACCCAGCTTCTCTGCTACGAATCTTGCAGGAACCATCGTGCGTCCAGAAGCATGATCGATATACGGTTGCACGTCGGGGAAAGACACATACTGCCCATCCACAACGACGTGAACTTGGGAAGCGGCAACAAGCCGGACGAAGAGAACAAGACTTAAGGGAATGGACAAACTGCTCGCCAACCGTAATTTCTTCAATGATTCTCTCCGCATGTTCGTTCGTTATAAGCCCGTTCTGCTTCCGCCAATTGTTCACGGCTATTGATTCCCATCACTTCGATCGGATCTTCCAGTATAACTGTTTCAAATCTCTTGCCTCTCATGGCCTCGATAATGTCGGTTAAATAATACTCTTTCTGGGCATTGTCATTTCCGATATTCGGCAGCGCTTGGAACAAGCTTTGATTATCAAAGCAGAAAATGCCTGTATTTACTTCTTGAATCCGCTTTTGTTCAGGAGTCGCATCTTTTTCTTCGACAATGCCGATCACGCGTTTGGTCTCTTGGTCACGAAGGATTCTTCCGTATCCTGTCGGATCATCTTGCTTGGCAGTTAATACGACTCCTGCACACTGGGTTTCGAATTGAAGCCTGAGGAGGTTCTGGATTGTTGTCGATTCGATCAAGGGAGTGTCACCGGTAAGCACAAGAGTGGCTCCTCGCTTATCTTTTAATAGGGATTCGCACTGGCGGACCGCATGGGCGGTTCCCAACTGTTCGGCTTGTTCAACATAGGAAACCCGCTCACCCAAATGCTCTTTAATGAGTTCTCCTTTGTGCCCAACCACGACGATGATTTCATCGATCTTCATCTGTTCCAGCTTGTTGACGAGATGCTCCACCATCGGCATCCCGCCTATAGGGTGCAAAACCTTCGGCAAGTCAGATTTCATGCGCGTTCCTTTTCCTGCTGCTAAAATAATGGCGTATGTTTTCAAGGCTTTTCTCCTTTTTTATTAGTCTGATAAGAGGACTTCCAGTCTGGGAAGCCATGAACCGCAAACCCACGGAATCCAGGTTGTTTTCGGAAATGACGGTGGGCCTCTTCCAGCTCATTCTCCATCTCTTGATAGCCTTCTTCGAAGAATGTCGCTTTATCCCCTTCACCGCTTTTGGCCATCTCCACGCCGACGATCACCGATTTCCCCATGGAGGAAGCTTCCTTGACCATGTCAAGTGCATTGGAAACAATCCCGTCTTCTCCTTCGGCAAAGTCTCGATAATCCATCAGGACCACCGTATCAAACCGCTTCAGCATCCAAGTGCTTACGGAGTAGTCCAGATAACCAGGCACATCGATTTTATTGACCCAAAAAGGCAAGTCGACCGTGATCTGTAATCGTTTAATGGAACGGACCTCCTTTGCGGCAAACTCGAGATTAGAAAGCCACTCCTCTATCACGCGGTCTTGATCATCCTTCCATTCAGGCAGCAAGTAAGGTTCGATATCCAAATGGATTCCCGTAAACCTTTCATCCATGTTCACATTCCGATTGTAACTCTCCACCCATTCGATCAGCTCTTGAATGTTGGGTCTCTTTTCTTTCCATCCCCAAGAGGGATCTCCTCCCAGTGCCTCGACCTTGATATCCTGCTTGGACGCCTCTTTGATAAATTGTGCATAATCATGGGGAGTAACATTCTTTCGATCAATATATAGATAGAGATGGGTCACGTCATTTTGACTGGCGAAGGCCAGGATCTCTTCGCTTTGAGTGGTAATCGCTGGAGTATCCCAGATCCATGTCCCTTTCTGCTGTTGAGGCTTGTTGCCGAGGTACTCGGCAAGCAGCAAAACAGAGATGACGGCTACCATTAAGACCAATAGAATATTTTTTTTATTCATAGGATCAACCCCTCATTTGAAAAAAGAGCCCCAGCGATTAAACCGGGGCAAAGGAACATTACTCTACTGTTACGCTCTTGGCTAGATTCCGGGGTTTATCGATATCGTTGCCCAACGCCAAAGAGGTGTAATACGAGATTAACTGTAAAGGAATGACGGACAGGATCGGCGCCAACAGGGGTGACGTCTTGGGAATAAAGCAAACCTCATCCACGACATTGAACAATTCCACATTTCCTTCCACCGTTACGCCCATGACATGGGCTCCGCGAGCCTTCACTTCTTTAATATTACTGACTGTTTTCTCATAGAGATCCTGATGAGTAACCAGAGCAATAACGGGTGTCCCCTCTTCTATTAAAGCCAGGCTTCCATGCTTCAATTCACCGGCTGCATACGCCTCCGAGTGGATATAGGAAATTTCTTTTAATTTCAAAGAACCTTCTAGTGCGACGGCAAAATCCAATCCCCGCCCGATGAAGAACAAACTCTTCTGATCCTTAATTGACTCCGCAAACCATTTGACCTCATTTGCGTTTTCTAATACTTTCTCTACCTGGACAGGAAGCTCTTTAAGTTCCTTTACCCACTCTGCGCAAATCTCCTGTTCCAGCGTTTCCTTCTCTTGGGCAAAGTAAATCCCTAGCAAGTAGAACGCAAGCAATTGCGCGGTGTAGGCCTTTGTCGATGCGACTGCAATTTCAGGACCCGCCATCGTCGGGATTACATAGTCTGCATCACGGGCAATCGAGCTGCTGGACACATTCGTAATGGCCAGCACTTTCGCTCCGCGGCGCTTGCTTTCCTGCAAGGCGGCAAGCGTATCCGCCGTTTCCCCGGATTGGCTGACAACAATCACCAGGGTTTTGTCCGTTACGATCGGGTCCCGATAGCGGAATTCCGAAGCGATATCCACCTCTACCGGGATGCGTGTTATCTTTTCAATCACGGTTTTTCCTATTAAACCTGCATGATAGGCCGTACCGCAAGCGACGATGAAAATCTTTTCAATCCCTTGGATCTGCTCAGCCGTAAGCCCCAATCCTTTGAACACTACACGATTTTCGCTGTTAATGCGCCCCCGCATGGTATTTCTTAACGTTAACGGCTGCTCATGAATTTCTTTTAACATGAAGTGTTCGAATTGCCCCTTTTTTACCTGCTCTACATCCCAATGAACAAGCATCCTTTCTCGTTCCACCAGTTCGCCGGACTGCGCATTCATAATGGAAATGTCATCAGCCGTTAGGATCGCCATTTCCCCATCTTCTAGGATGTACACATGCTTGGTATGCTCGATCAAGGCTGAGATATCCGAGGCAATAAAGTTTTCCCCATTCCCTTCCCCGATGACTAAAGGGCTTGCTTGGCGTACAGCGACCAGTTTATCCGGTTCATATTCGGTAATAACCCCTATGGAATAAGCGCCAAGGAGCCTTTCGGTCACTGCACGGACGGTGGAGACAATATCCCCGTCATACAGGTCAGCCAACAAATGGGCGATAACTTCCGTATCGGTCTCCGATTCAAACACAATCCCTTTGCTGATGAGCTCTTCCTTCAAGTCCATGTAGTTTTCAATAATTCCATTATGGACAACGGAAAACTTCCCTGACATATCCGTATGGGGATGGGAGTTCGCATCGGATGGCCTGCCATGCGTCGCCCAACGCGTATGCCCAATTCCAATGGTTCCTCTAAGTGGGTGTTTTTCCAATTTGCCAGCTAAGTTAGCCAGCCGCCCTTCTGCTTTTCTTACATCTAGACTTTTGCGTTCCAATACCGCAATCCCAGCGGAGTCGTATCCGCGATATTCCAATTTGCTTAATCCATCTATTAAGATAGGCTGCACGTCACGATTGCCTATATATCCTACAATTCCACACATATGTTTTAGCTCCTTTCATCATAACCGGGCACCGATAGCAGTGCCCCCACAAATTAGATGCCTACTGGCACTTTCACTTCTTTTCTCTTAATCCCCGTGCCCAGTTTATAGATGTTATCGGATTTAATCTCGGCAAAAGCATTGCGCGTATCAATGATCGGCACCCCTAAATCAGCGAGTTCATGGTAGCTGAAGCTGCGGTGGTTGGTTATAAATACCATGCAATCGTACCCGGCGAAAGCGGCAGCATCGTATTTTACCGATTCTACGATATTTCCGTCCTCATCACGGAAAGACGTCGCATATGGATCATAATAATCAACCTTTGCTCCGCTTTCCTTGAACAATTGATAGACTTCTAATCCTGGAGATTCCCGAAGATCATCCACATCCGGCTTATACGCCATGCCCAAGATGAGCACCTTTGAATTGCGAATCGACTTCGCATACATATTGAGTACCTGAGCGGCCTTATTCACGACATACTCTGGCATGTTATCATTGATCGATTGGGCCAGCTCGATAAACTTGCTGTAGAAACGAAATTCCTTAGCTTTCCACGACAAGTACATCGGATCCAGCGGAATGCAGTGACCGCCGATTCCCGGTCCCGGGTGAAAAGGCATGAAGCCGAATGGTTTCGTAGAAGCAGCCCGAATGACCTCCCATACATCGATGCTCATCTTATCGCACATCATCGCCAATTCATTGACGAAAGCAATATTGACGCTCCTAAAGGTGTTCTCCAACAGCTTGGACATTTCAGCCACTTTCGGAGAAGAAACGGGAACGACGGTTTTCACCACATGGCTGTATAAAAGAACACCTAACTCTTTGCAAGCTTCCGTTGTCCCTCCAATGACCTTTGGCGTGTTATACGTGTTATAATTGCGGTTGCCCGGATCCACGCGCTCCGGCGAGAAGCAAAGGAAGAAATCAGTACCCACGCTCAACCCTTGGGCTTCCAGCTCAAATTGAATCAATTCTTCCGTTGTTCCTGGGTAGGTCGTACTTTCCAGAACGATCAGCGTACCCTTTTTCATATATTTCTTGATCTCATGGACTACGCTCTTAATAAACGAGGTATCCGGATCTTGATTTTCACTTAATGGCGTCGGTACGCAAATGCTGATCATGTCCAGCTGTTGGATCACACTATAATCGGACGTAGGAAGAAACTTGCCGACAGAAATCGCCTCAGCCACAACAGAGCTGGGAACGTCTTGAATGTAAGACTTTCCATTCAAAAGGGAATTCACTTTTCGGATATCCAAATCGATGCCGTATACCGTGAACCCGCCCTTCACCATCTCCATAGCCAATGGCAATCCGACATACCCCAATCCAATTACCCCAACCCTGCTGGTTTTATTTTGCAATTTCTCCTTTAATGCGCTGTAATAGATCATTCTATGATTCCACCTTCGTATTAATTTTTTAGTTTCTTGATTCTCCACTCTAGCTCCGTGATCGAAAAAGGCTTCGTGACATAATCGGAAGCCCCTAATTCAAAGGCGCGGTTCATGTCTTTGGATAACTGCTTATCCGTCAATACGATAACTTCCCCTTCATTTTCCCCATTGTTCTTGATTTTGTTGATTAATTGATACCCATCCAAGATCGGGAGATTCAATTCGGTAATGACGAGATCTGGAGACAATTGAGAATACTTCTCGAAAGCCTCATAACCGTCTTTTGCTTCATGAACCTCGTATCCTTTTAATTCAAGCCGCAACTTCACAAACTCACGGCTCACTTCATCGGTATCCACCACAAGGATCGATGAAACCCCTTCTTTTGCGGTTTCATCCACATAGAGCTGAATATCCTTGTTTTCCCCCTTGGCCCTCATAACAGTGTGCGACAATTGCGATAAGGTTTGTTCTGTCGGCTCCCCGCTTTCCGGGAAGCTGGCCACCACCATTTGTCCTTCAAGAAGGCCATGGCGATCCAGGAATTCTTTGATGACTAAGGATGCATAATGTGTTCCTGCCAGTTTCCGGTCATCCAGAACCACCCCAAGAATATGGTTTTGTTCATCCACGATATATTGAGCGGAAAGCTCTTGCTCGTTTTTGCTTAGGAAAGCTTTCAACAGATCCAGCGCCTTTTGGCTCAAGTTAGCGCAAGGAGCCAGAACCACTCCGCATGATAGGTGATTGACATAGGAAACTTGGGTGAACTGCAAAAGCTGTTGGGTTAATTCTTGAATAGGATCCCGAACTAAAATGGCCATGTTCTCCACTCCTTTTATTTATTTATTGAAATTGGTTCTTACCATCGTTCCCCACGAATTGTTGTTGCGCAAGAAGTCAATATGGCCCCTGAATCTCCACCAGACGCCCACTTGGCGATAGCCGATGAACATCAGGAAAGAGTAGAGGATCAATTTGTTCAAATCACTGAGCTTCGGATATCGGCTAAAGGCCGATTCTTCGATGAACAGGGCTCCCAGACTAAGAAGGAAACAGGATAGGAAGTTCACCAGGGCGAAGACGGCCAGCGTAGTCCAATCCGTCATGTTTAGCATCCAATACCCCAAGATGGCGAATAATCCCGTGATGCGGAAGTAAGGATTCAGTGTTTCAAAAATGATGTTATAAGGCAGAGTCACCATGCCAAACACTTTATATTTTGGACGGAAAACCATATGAATGCCTTCCTCCACCATATTCTTCAAGTTTCCCCGGCCCCAGCGCATGCGTTGGCTGCTTAGGATACGATAAGTATCCGGAGCCTGCGTCCAGCACACCGCATCCGGGCAGAAAGCGACCCGATAGGGAATGTTGTTCTCCAAACAATAACGGTGCAGCTTAATGACAATATTCATGTCCTCGCCTGGGTATCCGCCGCGATAGCCCCCTACGGCAATGACTTTTTCCTTTTGGAACACGCCAAAGGCTCCCGATACGATAATTAATCCGTTAATCGCACTCCATCCAATGCGTCCTCCCAAGAACGCTTTGATATATTCCACATTTTGCAGGGCGGGAAACAATTGTTTTGGAAATCTAACATTTTTTACGATTCCATCCTCCACCGTGCAGCTGTTGACGATACGGACATTTCCCCCTACGGCTACCGTATCCTCGGGATTTTCCATATAGACTCTAGCAATTCGCGTTAAGGCATCCTTTTCGAGCAGCGAATCCGCATCGATGGTGGAGATCAATGGATAGTGGGATAAGTTTATCCCTGCGTTTAAGGAATCTGCCTTTCCCCCATTCTCTTTATCAATGAAATAGAGGGATGGATATTCCGGATTGTGGTAAATCCCTCTCACCTTTCCGGTTTTGATATGATTCGAGACAATGGGATCGATTTTTTCCAATTGGAACTCCTCGAGCATGACCTTAAAGGTATCATCCTTCGAACCGTCATTGACGACGATCACTTCATATTCCGGATAATTCAGGGCCAAGAGGGATCGAACATTCTCGATAATAGTCAATTCCTCATTATAGGCAGGAACGAGCAGGGATACCGGAGGAACATGCCCGGACCCTGATAATTTATTGATTCGGTTATATTGAATCCCCCGTTTGATCGGAAAAGCATGTCGAATCGATAGACCGAAGATTAGAAAATAGATTACGGTGATTGCCATCACGTAGTACATGGCAAAGTAGCCGTAGGCCAACAGGAATTCCCGAAGGGCATTCACAACGGCATCCTTTTGAAGGTAATATTCTATAATTCTCATTTTTTACACCACACGATAGATTCGTTTATTTTTGTCAAACATCTTTTCATACGTAAACCTCAGCGCATTATAGCGAGTGAGTTTATCCAAATCCTGAAGATCGTCCCATAATTTGTTGATTTCTTCCTCAATGAGACCTTGGATGTATTCCCCCTGCTCTTTGCCTCTGGCTTGCAGTGCCCCCTCACAAAGCGCCGAAATTCCTTCTTGGCCCTGGTAGGTCAAAGCCATGGCACTGGCATAAACGACCTGTTTGTCCGGATCGTTTAAAGACTGTTTTAACAGGGGGACATAGGCGCCATTTCTTAAGTCCGTTAGAGCCTGTACCGTTAAGAGACGAATGTCTGCCTTCGTATGGCCAAGCAGCTTGCTTACCACATTTCGAGGCAATATAGAAGAAGATTTCAGATACACTTCTGCGGCTTTTCTTTGAATTTCTTCATTCCTCGAGCCCAACAACCGATGGACGGCAGAAGCAGCGCTTGGATTCGTATATTCTTTCAGCCCGGTTAAACCGATCTGGATGAGAGCTGGATTGCTGTCAAGGATAAATTCGGTAAAGAGGGCCGTCTGGTCGATCGGCGCTTCTTCGATCATGTCGACGATGAGATCATGGAATCCCTTCTGATGCTTAAGCAGAATATAGACCATTTCTTTGACGTCCCGCTCATGGCGGGCAGACTTGGCAATCGCCCGGGCAATAATAAAAAGACAAGAATCCAGCTTATGTCGACGCAATAATTCCAAAAGGTCGGGGACGGCATCTTTCACCCTCATGCAGCCCAAATGATAAGCGGCGTCTATTTTGATCCGATAGGAACCGCTCCCCAAGCGATTCAAGTGGTAAGAAATGAATCCCAATTCCCCACAAAGATCAATGAGCTTCTGTCTCTGTTCCCCTGCAAAGGATTCGATCATATCATTCAATCGGTCCTGCAACGCCTTTGACTCGGTCGGATTCATTTTGAGCGGCGGCACTCTTAATCGTTCATCGCTGTCGATATTCGCTTGAATGTACGTTAGATAATCCTTAAACTTCCATTGAAACTGATCATAGATCTTTTTATTCCTAATGTTCTTGATCTTCAGCCCGTAAATCGCCAAAGCAAAGATGAGATTTAATCCCACAAGAACAGTTAGGAAATATATGGCTATGTTGATATTGATATACACACGGTTGAACTCCTTCCCCTTACTTCACTCCACGCATGGCTTCCTGCATGATAAAGTAGCTTTGTTTCGGTCGTTCCACATAGTTCACATCCACATCCTCCCATCCCTTCCATGTATAGAGCGGAAGCTGAGATACAGGGTACGGCGTCGTTCCTTCCCACCCCATTGCCTCTCCGTTTTTCACGATCCACGGGACAATCCGAACTCCTTTCACTTTGCTGACTTGTAGCTTAGTTCGGGTGGGTTTCTCGTAATTGATCACGCTCAGGGAGCTGGGGTCGCTGAATCCGAGAAGCATCCATGGGATGCGGATCTCCAACACTTCTCCCTTTGCCTGCCACATGGTCTTGGAATTGTACTCTGGATGAGACGGATCGCTGTTTCCCCGGAGCAAATCTCCTACGGCGATATCCGTAAAGGGATGGTCAAACCGGGAGTCGGGAGGCTCTAGGAGGTAGTTCACCACCAGTTTCCATGGTTTAAATATCCCTGAGTTATCTTCCAGCTCTTTCGGATCGACAGGCGGCATTCCCGCCTCCCGAAACAAGCGAGTATGGAAATCGTAATTGGAAGCGATCATGATGCTCCCTTTTTCTTCATCCGAAAGTTCAACCAGGGTCTCCAGACCTTCATCGAGGGTTTTCCCGTGGAGCTGCGGGGCATGGCGGTTCCCGCCTTTAATCGTATCGGCGCCAAAATATACTGCTTGTTTCGAAGGGTCGAAAGGCTCCGACAGCTTAGCCATTAGGTAAAGGTAGCCTTCATCATGGGATGCCCAGATTCCATCGAACCCTTTGGCCTGCATGTCCAGCATTTGCTTTTCATCCTTTCCCAGCTGGTCCCAATCGGAGGCATCACCATCAATGAAAATGTCATCATCCTTGCTTGGAAACATTCCCAGAAGCCCAAAGAAGGATTCATTGGTCAAGGTGTTGTACCAGTAAGCCCGCCGATCGGGTATGTCGTAGTATAGCGTATTCCAGGTTTTCTTGAACCACTCGTCCTGCCACGTAAAAAGGATAGCGCCGGAATAGCCTTCTTGATGGATTTGGCGGAACATGTCCGCATTGATTTCCCCTTGCTTTTTCTCATCATGTCCCCCCTGGTTTCTCCCAAGAGGTCCCGTATGAGCGGTACCCTGTGACGCAGGAACGCCGAACTCGGTGATCATGATGGGAATGTCCTTGTGATATTCTTTTAATTGATGAAGATAGGTTTTATAACTATCAATTTCCCCTTTCTCGTTTTTCATCGTTTGGAAGCTCTTATCAAAAGTAAAGAAATCCGGATAGTAGGGATAAACATGATAGGAAGCAAAATACCCGGCATCCCACTGGACAGGTTCAATATGTAGAGGATCTAAGCTTACCATATCTTCCTCAATCAGCGGTTCTCCCGGATGCTGCAGCGGATCGGTCGTTACCCAATTCGAAAAGGCGATCGGGTGCTGCCAACCATGATTGGCCTCAGCTTCAGCTGTAATATCTGCCATTTCCGCCAACCACTTTTCAAACGGATGAGCCCCGGGCTTGCTTCTGAAATAGGTTCCCTTATAATCCGGAACATCCGCATGCAGTTCGTTCGTCGCTTTCACCATCTTGGGATCCCATTCTGTACCGATAATCCACCCCATGAGATAAGGCCCCGCATTATAGATGTAGGTCCCGCTGGCTTTTCCGGAGTAGGGTGGCGACTCAATCTTCACTTTTCCGTATACAGCTCCAACCGCATCCCTTATTTCTTGCTCAAATCTTTGTTTGACTTTAGGGTCGAATGCATCTTGGCCTTCGATTAATTGCTCTTCCGGGCTCCACACCCCTTGGATAAAGAACAAGGGGTCATCCTGATGCTTTGCATTATAGTCAACCAGCGCTTCATAAAACTCAGGCTTTAAGATGGTATAGACCCGAATGACGTTGGCCCCCATCTCGTGAATCATCTCAAACCACTTTTCATAATCGTCTTTTGATATGGGCAATTCTCCTGGAAAATGTCCGGGGATAGTCGCTCCCATGTTTACCCCTTTCGCAAAATAAGGTTTCCATGCCTGATCCGCATATTCTTCGATATGGGAGCCGTTCGCCCGGAATTTCACCTGTATCCCGCTATCCAGCTCAGCACTTTCTACTTTTGCCGTTGGGGGCCACAGCCAATAAGCGAATGCTCCTGCTGCAACCGCCCCTGCAAGGCCTAGTTTGGCAAGGCTTTTGAACAACATTTTGATTTCATCCTTCCTCGTTTCAAAACGATGCATTGTTGCCTTCAGTTCCTTCGCATGAATGTCATGTTACGGTATTAGGGTGCTGTTTGTCTGTGTTCTATCTTTTAAAAATTATGATCAAATGATGAATATTGTTCTCTTTTGATGAACATTATGAGCATTCTTCGAAGTTTGTTGAGTTTTCATGAAAGATGTAAAGGTAAAATAAAAAAACCATCACATTATGAGTGATGGCTTAATATTCTTTATTACCGGCTAGAAAGAGCCTCTAATCATAAAACAGCCTTAAGCGGCGAACAAATTCATCAACCACGTGCTTTCCCTTCATGGTCTTGTCTTGCACGCCTTTCTCGCAGATCTGAATCATCATATCTATTAATACTTTATGATTGAGATTAGGAGACTTTTCCAAGCTGCCCTTCGTTTTATCCAAACCTTCCAACTCCTTCACCAAAGTAGTCCTTCTTGTGGTGTCAAACGCCTACAGGGTTGAATTATAAAGGTTGAATGTAAAGGGACTATGACCAATACGTTAAAAATAAAGGACAAAACATGATCATTATTTGTCCTATTAAGGCTTCATATCCATCCAAGTCATCAAATGATGAATGGCTAAGCCATTAAAAGAGACATCTTGACTGTATTTCCCGGATACCTCCTCCAATTGCTGGTGCATGTAGGCCGAGCCTTCTTCATAGAAGGAAATCCTATCCCCTTCGGCACTTTCCCGAGTTTCGACCGCAATGTTGACTTGCTTGCTGTGATGATTGGCCCACCGGACTTCCTGTTCTACTAGCGGATTAATCTGTTGGGCTTGATCACGGTAAGCCATAATAACCACTTCATCAGAATTCAAAATGATCCACTCCGCTAAAATTCCATCTCCATACGAGTTGGAAAACGATCGATTGTCAAACCAGAATGGTACGGCAAGGGTGAATTTCAAATCCATATCCCGCGCTTTCGTATAGGAAGCAACAATCATATCCTGATACCTGAAGACCGTTCCTTGATAATCTTCCTTCCACCCCTGATCCAGATAGGGTTCCACATCGAGCTGGATTCCTTTAAATTGCTGGGCGGGTACAGAAGACTGTTGGTATGCTTTAAGCCAATCGAAAAATTGGCGGCTAAACCTCTCCCCTCCGGGTGATGCCCAATTCGGCGCTCCATCCAGTGCAAACACTTCGATGCCCCGAACTGAAGCTTGCTCAATAAAGGTTTGGTAGCTTTGGAGACTGAGTTTCCTGCTAATTTGTAAATAGAGCTTGTTTACCTGCTGCTTCTGCAGAAATGCAAGGATTCCTTCACCATTGGTTTCAATAGTTGAAGCATTCCATAACCAGGTACCCAAAACCTTTCGCTGCCCAGACGAATCAGCCGGTTCGGTGGTATAGCCTACAGGTGATGGAAAAATAACCATACCTAAGATGATTCCTATGAATAACATGTTCCATTTTCTCATCAATGCACTCCCCCTTCATCTTATTTCAGGGGAGCGACACTTCTCTCAGAACCCCGTATAAATCAATTAAAGGAAAATTTTTCTTTCGATTGATCACTTCTATATATTAGTAGGAATTTAGACATTTTTTAATGCGTCTTTTTACCCAAATTATTCATCATCACACAAATAAAAGGATTACAATGGGGTATTTTTTCCCATCTTGTAATCCTTTTTCTAGATACAATCATGCATTAATAGAAAATACTTATCAGCTATTTTTCGATGGTGTAAATATTTTTGACGATATTGTTCGTACATGGGATCGATCTTTTCAATTTTCTCACACTTAAGCACAAATTCATGACATTTTAACAGTTCTTTCACATACCTTGAATAAACCTTTTCTTTATCCATCTCAGTTCCACCTTCACCCAAAGTATGATTGCTCAAGATTATCTTACGTGGCCCATTTATTGAATATGACTTTAGATGAATACCGCTACTTCACACTACTCTAAAATGTTTGAGCCGTCTTTCCCTGGTCAAGAATAGGACCGAGGTGATCCTATGAAAATCCTTATGGTGATTATGTGCAAACATTGAGAAATCAATTATTCCAGTTAGATAAAAAAGGATATAAAGCTTATAAGGACCTGCAAGGAAAAGTCTATCATGGGGATGGCTGGCTCCTTCATATGGATTATATCCAAGGAGATCCTTTTGCCAGTCCCTCCCGTATCCGACTCGAAATGAACCAAAACCAAGCGCAGTATAAACTAGAATGGATCCATCCAGACTCTCGCCGTACGGCATTTGAGGATTTTATTGCAAGGCAGGCCGCTCGGCGAATCGATCAGATAGAAACGAAAAGAAAAGGGACCGGGAAAAGCGGGCTCATTCATATCGACAAGCCTGGGCAGGAAATTTTACAGAGAACGGCGGTGAAAGTCGATGACAAGACCATTGAGCTCCGTTTATCTGTCGGGTTGCCTGCAGCAGGAAGAACGATTTTGGGCAGAGAGGCGGTCAAACTTTTATGTGAGGATGTCCCCCTGCTCCTTCATCAAACGATGTTTGAATGGGAACCCCAACAGTTGATTGAGCAATTGAAGCTGATGGATCAGCAAGTAGCCATCCGAGAATACTTGAGAGAACACCGCTATATTTGCTTTGTAGCCAATGGATCGATTTTGCCACGACAAAGCGGAGTCAGTAATCGCCCGCTGCCAGGCTCACAAGTGGTGCCATTCCACTCTCCGTCTACGCTGGAAATCGAAATTCCCGTTCCCCATCGTCAACCCATTAAAGGAATGGCCTTACCAATTGGAGTCCATTTAATAGTAGGCGGCGGTTATCATGGGAAAAGTACCTTGCTTAAAGCGATAGAAAGAGGAGTCTATCATCATGTGAAGGGAGATGGCAGAGAGCTCGTGATCACCGAAGAATCAGCCACGAAAATTAGAGCAGAAGATGGCAGACGAGTGGAAAAGGTCAACATTTCTCCTTTTATCTCCAATCTGCCGTTTGGAAAGGATACGCATCAATTTTCCACCGTTGATGCCAGCGGAAGCACGTCACAGGCTACTAATATCATAGAAGCCATCGAAATAGGAGCCAAAGTCCTGCTTATCGATGAAGATACAAGTGCAACCAATTTTATGATTCGGGACGGGAGAATGCAGGCCCTCATCTCCAAGGAAAAAGAGCCGATTACCCCCTTCGTCGACAAGGTTCGCCAGCTCTATGAAGAATACGGGATCTCCACTCTTCTCGTATTAGGCGGTTCCGGTGATTATTTCGAAGCCGCAGATACCGTGACGATGATGGATGAATACCGCCCCTTCGATGTTACCATCGAAGCGAAGAGGATCGCCCATGAGTTAAAGGAAAAACGACTGTTGGAAGGAGGGGCTAGCTTTGGCCAGTTTGCGCCTAGAATCCTATCATCCAAAAGCTTCGATCCACGCAGAGGAAACAAGGAAAAGATCGATGCCAAAGGACTTCATACGATACTCTACGGGACGACAGAAATAGATTTGTCCTATCTTGAGCAGCTAGTCGATCCTAGCCAAACCCGAGCCATTGCCGAGATCCTTCTCTACCTTAGTAAGAAGATGAACCAAAGCAGTGCTTCATTAGAAGAGTTGCTTGATCAATTGTTCCGCCGCATTCAAGATCAAGGCTTAGACGCCATCTCCCGATATCACGGAAAGCACCCAGGGGACCTCGCCCTTCCCAGGAAAATGGAGGTTGGGGCGGCTATTAATCGGATGAGAACTTTAGTTATTAAATGAGCCGTGCCAAACAGTCTAGGGATAAGAAATCTGTCTTATCCCTGTTCGGCCTGTTTAAAGCAGTAGAATAATTGATTATCCAATTCGCACCTCTGCACAACGGCTGGGTTGGGGAAACATCTTATCCGGATTCAATAGGTTTTGCGGGTTAAAGACATCTCGAATCAACAGCTGAGCCGCCAATTCGGCTTCGGTGAAGATAAAGCGCATTTCCTGCTGTTTTTCGATGCCTACGCCATGTTCTCCCGTAATCGACCCGCCCACATCAGCACATACTTTTAGAACTTCGGAACCGACCTGTGCCGCCCTTTGCGTTTCTCCTGGATTGCGGGCATCGAACAAAATCAGCGGATGAAGATTTCCATCCCCAGCATGAAATACATTCGCGATCCGCAACCCTGAACGAGTACTGATTTCCTCAATTTTTTCCAGTACTTCAGGTAAGCGGCTCCGTGGAATTACCCCGTCCTGGACTAAATAATCGGGAGAAATCGAGCCCATCGCCGGAAAGGCCGTCTTCCGATTAGCCCACCATCTGGCGCGTTCTTGCTCCGTTTCTGCCACTTTGACCTCAGTCACTTGCCTGCGCTTGCATACCGCCACAATTTCCTCAATCTGCTCTTCAATTCCCGCAGCAATGCCATCTACTTCAATTAGCAAGAGGGCTTTTAATCCTTCCGGATGGCCTACTGGATAATTCCCCTTTTCTACCCCGATAATGGCCACTTCATCCATCATTTCTAGAGCTGCCGGGACGATTCCCGCGGCGATGATGTCAGATACGGCATAACTGGCATCGTCCACCCGGTCAAAATAAGCCAGGACCGTTCGCTTGTCTTCCGGATTTTTCAGGATGCGGACGGTAATTTGTGTCACGATGGCAAGCGTGCCTTCAGATCCTGTAAGCAAGCCCATCAGGTCATAGCCTGGTGCATCAGGGACCCCTCCGATTTCTACAATATCCCCATTAGCCAACACCAGCTCCATGCCTAGAACATGATTGGTTGTTACCCCATACTTGAGGCAATGGGCTCCCCCTGCATTTTCTGCTACATTGCCGCCAATGGTACATGCGTACTGACTGGATGGATCAGGGGCATAATAATACCCTTTGCTGGCTACCGAATTCGTTAGCTTCAAATTGACAAAGCCCGGCTGCACGACGGCCAACCGGTTTTCCAAGTCGACATGCAGCAACTTTTTCATTTTAACTAAACTGATAATGACCTCTCCCCCAAGCGGTGTAGCTCCGCCACTCAGTCCCGTCCCCGCTCCGCGGGGGATGAAAGGAATGTTATTTTCGTAGAGAAGCTTAACGACCTGAGATACTTCCTCCGTCGTAGACGGAAACACCACGGCTCGGGGAGGCTGTTTATGAATGGTGTAGCCATCACATTCATACGCAATCATTTCTTCTTTTCGAAATAAGACTGCTCCGGTTCCGACAATGCCGGCTAATTTGCCAACTATAGGATCATGCATGCTCACGCGCTACACCTCTTTTCCTGCAGCTACTTGTTGGACTACATTATTTTCTTGATTGCCGCCAACCTCTTCCTCGACTTGATAAGCCCGATCCAGGAGCTGAATCGTATGCACGACTTTAGCGCTTCTTCCATACTTCATCACGCCCATGCTCATTTGCAGCATGCAACCAGGGTTGCCCATAGAGATCAAATCGATTTCTTCCGGTACGAAAGTCATTTTTTCATCCAATACCTTTCTCGCCATTTCGGGATTCGTGATATTGTAGATGCCGGCACTGCCGCAGCAGCGATCCGCGTTAGGCATCTCCACCAGCTGAACCCCGGGTATAGCCTGCAGCAGTTGTCTGGGCTCCTGCCGAATCCCTTGGCCATGAGCCAAGTGGCAGGCATCATGATAGGTAATGCGGGTGTCAAGACGTCCCTGCGGCTTGTGGTAACCCTGTTCGACTAAAAACTTCGATACATCCTCCACCTTGTCAGCGAAAGCTTCTGCTTTTTCCCGATACTCGTCATCATGGCGAAGGAGCTCCGGATATTCCTTTAAAGCACAGCCGCATCCAGCTGCGTTCACGACAACAGTGTCCACGCCCGCCTCTAAAAAAGCATCAATATTTTGTTTGGCTAATCGTTTCCCTTCTTCTCTGTCCCCGGCATGGATATGAAGCGCTCCGCAGCAGCGCTGGCCTCGGGGAACAACGACCTCGTATCCGTTACGGGTCAGGACACGAACAGTGGCTTCGTTTATGTCGCCAAACATCACATCCATAACACATCCGGTGAGCAATGCCACTCTTTTCCTGCTTTCTCCTTCTGCGGCTATCACTTCCGGATATTTTTTCATGACAGGATCTTGGATGTTAGGCATAATCGTTTCCATCTCTTGAAGATGGGGAGGAATCACCTTCAACAGGCCCGTTTTTCGAACCAGCGACTGAAGCCCGCTTTTTTGGTAGATTTTTAGTACGCGACCTAATGCATGCAATCGGCTCGGCTGCGGAAAAACGCCTCGCAGAAATAGTTTGCTGACACCGGCCTTCCAGCCTTTAAGAGGCATCGCTTGGCGAATTTGTCCGCGCGCTTCCTCAATTAAAGCCCCCACCTGAACACCGGACGGACAGGCGGTTTCACAGGCCCGGCAATCCAGACAGGTAAACACAGGATCCTCAAACGCTTCATTGACTTCCATCTTCCCCTGGGCAACCGCTTTGATGAGATGGACACGTCCTCGGGGAGATTGATGCTCATGGCCAGTCTCCAAGTAGGTAGGACAGGATTCGAGACAAAGCCCGCAATGTACACACGCAGAAAATTTATCTTCATCCGGCGGGTCATCCCAGAAAAAATTGGTTTTCGATGGGCACTCCGCCTCCACCTTGCCTGGGATCGTCATCTAAATCCCTCCTACGAATCGTTTTGGATTTAACACCCGATGCGGATCAATTGCTTTTTTTATTCCTTCAAGTAGGGAAAAATAGGCCGGTTGTTCGCCCCAAACCTCTACCTGTTGTCGCAAGGCAAGAGATGCATGCTGTACCACCGCATACCCTCCCTTCAGCTGAGCAAAACGGCGGATTTCCTCCGTACATTGGACCAATTCCTCCTCGTGTCCTCGAATAAACACACGAGAAATCCCGTGACCAGCTCCTCCATGACAGAAAACCACCAGCTGCCGCTTTCTTCCAAGCTCATCACAAAACGAAACGATCTCGAAGACATCCCTATTCTTGCTTCCCAGCTTCAACCCTAACACTGGCTGCAATTCAGCCTGCGTTCCGTTAGGGGAAATGCGAGAAAACATCTCCCACCATTTCACAGTGTCTTCCTCTGACAACACCCGGATGCGAGTCCCTTGGGGCACGCGATTTTTTATCCATTCAATTTGGCAAAGGACGGCTTTTTCCATATCTGCAAAGGTAATGGCTAACCCAAAGCCCTCTTCCCCGTTGCAATGATTATGCAGTGCCGGATTGAGCATTTCGATGGAAACCGGTTCATTCGTAGAGTCCAACAGGGCGGTCACAAAAGATGGGATAGATGACAACATGGATTCCGGAAAGGAAAGCAAAACCAGTCTCTCACACTTTGGCTTCGGCCGAAGCTTGAGCGTGACTTCGCTCATTACAGCCAGTGTTCCCATCGAACCAATAAAGAGCTTATTCATATCGTAGCCCGCTACATTCTTAACCACCTTTCCTCCGGTACGAAGAATCTTCCCATCCGGATAGACGATACGCATTCCAATGACCAAGTCGCGAGCGGAACCGTATCGGCAGCGTTTCGGACCGCTATCGTTTGCCGCTATAACTCCGCCAATCGTGGCATCCTCCGGCCATGCAGGATCTAGAGGAAGCATTTGGCGATTTTCTGAAAGGAACTGCTGGATTTCCTTCATGGTCGTTCCGGCCTTTACTGTCATTGTTAGATCCCCTTCGGAATACTCGACGATCCCTCGGTATTCCGCAAGAGACAGCAACAGATCGGCCTTTTCTTCTATTCCGCCAAACCCCCTCTTTGTCCCTCTCCCCGTCGGGATAACCTTTAAGCCTTGGTCGTGGGCATAGCGTAATATGGCAGCGATTTGTTCTTCTGACTGGGGGTAAGCGATAAGCGCCCCGCTATTGCCAAGGGGATGGAGCTCTCCAGGTACACTAGGAATGCCTTCTCTGAGTAAAAGTGAATCAAAAGAAGCTAACAACAAACCGTCACCCCCAAACATTTATAAATAAAACTCAAAATTTGCACTAGTCAGTTTTCATAAAATATAGATCCTTTTTTCCACTAGATAGCTACTTATCACATATGTGATAAGTCTCTCGTCGACGTAACCTACCTTTCATTTTATTTACTAGGTTTTTCTATGTCAATTAATTAATTTAAATATTTAATCTGTTATTAATGTTCCGTAAATATTATGCATAAAAATTTTAACTCCTCTTTAATAACCTTTCCACATAAGTCAAATGTTCGATTACACAAACCTTTGCCCAATCCGCCTGTCCTGTTTCAATGGCTTCATAAATCTTTTCATGCTGCTGAATCACTGTCTGCGCTAGGACTGGGTCATCAAGGATCATTTGATGGCAGTCCCTTATCGCCTTTTTCATTGTTGCAGAAATCGTTTCCAACAATTGGACCAATATCTCATTTTGTGTCACTTCGGCGATGGCTAAGTGGAATTCATAGTCTGCTTTCCACCCTTCAATGGTCTCTGTCGTTTTCATCTGCTCGATGCATGCTTTCATTTTATCCAATTGAATGGGGTCTCGAACTCGAGCGGCCATTTCCGCAATCCCGACCTCCAATATCTGCCGAACACTAAATAGCTTCTGAATATCAGTCGCGTTTAATAGCCTTAAGCCCTCAAACAACTGGGAACTATCAAACCGCTGAACAAAGGTGCCTTCTCCCCTTCTCACATCGACAAAACCTTTCCCTTTTAATGTCGTAATCGCATCACGAATCGCCGTTCGTCCCACATTAAACGAAGCACAAAGTTCGCGGACAGAAGGAAGCTTTTCTCCTGGCTGGACTTTTCCGGAGACAATCCAGTGCTGAAGCTGCTCTGCCACGAGCTCAGAAATTTTCTTATTAGAGATTTTTTGGATCTCGACCTCCATGCCTGCATCACTCCCTATTCCCTTCCGCATTTTATGGCTTAACACCATATTAACTGATAATTCATAACTTTTCTACCAAATTCTGAACATTAACGATTGAAAAACGGTAAAGGAATCGCTATATTATTTACAATGAATATGGAGGTTCGTTTTTATGGGTAAAGTTATTCCTTTTCCAATCCAAGTGAATATACATTGGAACGGCCGCCCTCTAACTGAAGACGAAATAAAGTATGTTCGGGAATTTTTGTTATCCGTGTCTAGACGAGTGAGAATCAAAAGAATTCGTTTTTCCGGAGTAGATTTCTACGGGAATGACATTAAAGCGATTATCGATCAGCTTTATGAAAAACATCTTATTTTGGATGAGGAGAAACAGCGCATCTATCAAAAGTTAGAGGCTAAGCCGATGAATTCCTTATAATAGGAACCATCGGCTTTTAACATTTTGAGTATAGCACGCTAGCTATTGTTGTTCTTTTTCTACTGACATAACCCCTTTTTCAAAATGAAAACGGTTAACTTGTTGCATCATTCTCAATCTAACGGTTTAATGGTAAAGAAGGAGGGGATACATCCATGTTGTCGGTTCGAACAGCCACCTTAGAAGACGTAGAAGACATGATGAAATGGGATTATCGCTATTATCCGCAAGAATGGCGTGTAAATCTGGAATCGGTAAAACAAACGTTCCGAAATGGAACCCAGCTCGCGCGCGTTGTAGAAACAGCAGAGGGCATAAAAGGATATTATGCTCAGCTTCCTTTGCCTAAGGATGCCTACGAGCAAATCTTGCGTGGGGAACTTCACGAAGGGGAACTCTCTGAACACGTTTTACACTACGATTTTGTAAAAGAAGTCTATTTATATAGCGTTTCTTTTATTGTAGATATCGAAGATCCACAAAAAAAGTCTTACAGCAAAGCCTTGATTCAGGACATGCCTCATTTTTATAGCTCCCTTACCAGGAGCGGGGTAGACATTAAAGAACTAGGAGCAATTGTCGTCTCTAAGGACGGCAAGCGGATAGCTGAAAGCATGGGATACCGTCATCTGGGGGAAACTCTAACCCACGAAGGCAAAGATTATCCCATTTACCGGGCCCAGCTGAAAAATATTCTTGAAGCCATTCAAAGGCACCCAGCTACCGCTTTATAAAAAACTGGAGGTTGTCCCAAAAGTAGTGAAGTAAAGGTGGAGCCAACAGAATAGTTGGAAATTCGCCACTTACAATAAAGCTTTATGAGATTTCGTATGAAATAGTTGGAAATTTTCCTATTAATTACGATAAAAACTCCGTTTTGGACCGTTTTATCATTGATAAGTGGACTTTTTCCAACTATCCCCTTACTATTTTTCTTTATTTTTAAAGTAAGTGGAGTTTTTCCCATTAAGCCGTCCATATGGACCAACTTTTGAGACACCCTCTTCAGACTACACTCTTTATATTTTGGGATTGATTTTTTACTACAGCATACAAGCAAGAAGTTGCTACAAGAAAAGGTAGGAAAGCAAAATGAATATAAGAAGAAATGATCCTTGCCCGTGCGGCAGCGGACGAAAATACAAGGTTTGTTGCCTAAAGAAGCAAGATATCATGGAGTTCCGTCAATTACAAGCCAATCGTTTTTTTGATTCGAAACATTCTTTAACGGTCAAAATGCTAGAATTTCTACATACCTATGTTCCTTCTCAAGAACGTTCAGCGGCAAACCGTCTCTTTAAGGAAGTTCATGAGTTGCCGTCGTCTTCCAAATTGGTTGACTACTACAGCAAATTTTGGCTTTGTTATTTTTATACGTTTAGCAATGGGTTACGCGGGGTGGAGTGGTTTTCCCAAAAAGGAAAACTGCTCTCGCCCTCCGAACAGGCATTGCTTGCCACCTGGGTGCAGATGAAGCCTCGCTTGCTTCAGGTGACAGGAGAGGAAACCGATGGGATTACGGTAACCGACTTAATTACTAAAGAAACGTTTTTCTTGCCTTACTGTGAAACTCTTAAGCAAGTTTGGCCATGGGGCCTAGCTCTCGCAATGCTTGAGCCGTTCGGTGAGCATCATTGCATCCATGGGATATCTTCCTTTGAATCGCCGATCTTTGCGAATAAGCTTGCAGATATGATACTAGAAAAAATGCAAGAAACCGGGGAGTCTTACCCCGCTGTCATGCAACAGCATTTCCTCCAGCTCGTTCAATGCACCTTTAGCCAGTCTGAAGAGCAGACCGTTACAGAGGAAGAAACCACTTTAGTTTACCAAGTGTTTGATTTTAAGCAGGCCGTGCTCTTTCTTCAAGATCACAAAGCAGGCTTGTATTCCGATCACTTTGAGAAAGAGAACAAGAAAGCTCAATTTTCATGGACGGGACCCTGGTACCAATATACTGACAGTTCATTCCCTGGGATTATCCAGGCAAGTGAAGTCCATGCCTCCATTGATTTATCGGATCAACGGCTAACCTTCAAAACGAAGTACCCGGAAATAGTAAAAGAATTTATGTCCAATGCGGATCGGTTTTTCTCCGTTCTCAAATTAATGGAGCAATCCAAAGAAACCATTTCCATATCAAAAGATATGAGCCTAAGGACAACCAACCTTCGTTTAGAGCGTGAAGATACACCGCCGTGGTTTACCCTTTACGCGCAGAAATTAATGCATATGAAACTTGGGGTAAACAAACCGAGATTCACTGAACAATCTGGTGAAAACAACGCGTTGGAGGCATGGCTAAGAGAAGCTGAGTATCGGATGATGAAGCTGATGAGAGGTCAATTCCCAACGAATGATCAGCCTTTTGATCCGAATCCGCTTCGCCGAGAGCTTGGCTTACCTCGTTCGCCCTTTGTGTCCAAGGATCGGCACTGTTCCATCGTCCAGGTTGAGGTAGTTGCTCCTCAGATTGAGGTCATCCCTGATGATGATGTACCCTATTACCAACAATTCGGCCTCACGCCTGAGACCGCCTTTTCGTTTTATGCAAGCGATCTGGTGCAATTTTTCAAATTCAAGACAACAGGGAAATCTTCGAGTACCCTCAAGAAATATCAGTGGGGAATCGAAAAGCTTGTTCATTACTTCCTCTCGCTCAATCAAGAACAGCCTGAGGACTGGAATCAATGTGATCGTCCTTTCTGGGAAAATCTAATTGCAGGCTTTTATGTTTTGGACAGCTATCAAGGCAGCATGAGCCAGGCCCAAGCCTTCCTTTCCGTGATGAAACAGTTGGCCGCATGGTTAGATCAAAAATATGCCGCCGAGCACGGAGCTCTCGTTAGGGAAATCTTAAAAGAATCTGAGGAAGAATTATTAGCCGCTGTGACTGCAAATCGTGCTTCCATCAACCTTACCCCTGATAAAATGATGTACCAGCAGGTTCATGAGGGTTACTTGGAGGTCATGTCCGTCCATGCCAATGAAGTGGCCTTAAGGCCACTTCATCATGACAATGTTTTTATAGTCGGCTGGCTCGATGCCGACAATTTGCGAACGGGCATGCTTGTACATGGGATACTTGGGGAAAAGGGTGCCAACAAAGCAGTAATAATAGAGATCAAGGCAATCTATCCTTCTTGCGCTCGTCATTTTTTGGGCTGCTCTGAAGAACTCGTGTTGGTCAAGTAATATTAGTCTAGAAACAAAAAAGAGAGTCCCCTGTTAGCATGGGACTCTCTTTTGATTTTTTAAGGAGGCTGGCTTAGTCGCTAACTCCTCTCCCTCTGTCAAGTAACATTCTACGATATCAAACCCTTTTCGCCGTAAAAATCGCACGGAAAGATTGAGCAGCAGCTGATCCGATGCAACAACCACAATGGCTTTGTTGTTGATTTCCCCATAATGTCTTTTTAGATAGGCATAGGGTAACTGAAAAACGCCTTTAACTGGATATTGGTCAGCTATATTGTAATCTCGAACATCCAAATAAGTGACATGCTCCTGTTTGAATTCGTTTGCCATAGCCAGGCGGGGAACCCCAGAAACCGGAATATACCTTTTATACATAGAAAGCAGTAAACCTAGTAATAAAACGAACAGGATAAACGTAAGCATGTTTGATCGACCTCGGGTTAGTATTGTCTGATTCTTTTATTCACATCCGTCGATTCCGCACACGAGACCTTCTGGTTGAACGGGTAGGAGTGTTTTTGCCAGTTCCTGATCAATGACCTGCTCTAGAGAATCCTTGCTATAAAGGCCCGGTAATTTGCGATCCCCAATGATGAGGGTAGGAACCGCTTGGATGTTCGCTTCCTCATAGGCATGCCGAAGGGCTTTTTGATGAATATCTTTGTACTTTCTAGTCTCTAATGCGTCCCGAAAATCCTTGGGACTCAATCCTGCTTCCTCTGCTATTTGGACAAGGACATCGATTTCTCCAATATCCCTTTCGTCTTGGAAGAAGGCAGCCATTACCCGATGGTTATATTCGTTCCCTAGCCCTTGTTCTTTCGCAAATTGGAATCCTTCGAAAGCTAAGTGTGTGTATGGCTGGGGCGATACGCGCGGCAGTACCATCTTGATCCCAAAGCGTTCTGCTGTAGGATAAACCGACTTTTTCCAAGCATTCTGCAAGTAATCTTCCTCAGGCTTTAAGGTCGGATGGGGAAACGGCCGTAATTCGAAAGGCATCCATTCCACTTCCACATCTTTGCCTTTAATCGCTTCTTCCAGCGGACCCTCCGCTATAAAACAATACGGTCAAACATAATCAGAATACACGCGAATTTTTAAAGTCATTCTTAAGACCTCCGCATAGAATGTATCTTAGAATTTAAAAACTTTCCTTTATCAGTACATCGCTTAAAGGAAAACGACTCGTCTGGTGTGCTGGTTCCTCACTATATCCTAACGAAATCATCAGGACTGGAATATAACGTTCCGGGATATTGAGCTCCTCCCGCAAAGCAACCGGATTATAACCTCCCATTGGACATGAATCCACACCATTCGCTTTGGCTGCAAGCATCAATTGCATCGCAGCAAAGGAAGCATTTCGAATCGCTTCATGAACCCCAATATTCTCAACATGCTCGTATGCGCTGTTTATGTTGTTCACTAGCTTATTCTTGGCTTCTTCTGTCATGTAACCCGAACGCACTGCTTCTTCATATACCGTTTCCGCGTTCTTATTCGCTTCCGTGTCTCCAAGTACGACGACAACCGCAGAAGCATCTGCCACTTGTTGTTGATTATTCGCAATAGGGTATAATCGATTCTTACGTTCTTGATCCTGTATTACAAGAAACTTCCAATGCTGAAGATTCCACGATGAAGGGGCCGTTCCTGCACCTTCTATAATTTGGTTTAGCGTCTGCTGAGGGATCGCAGCTCCTTTCTTATATTTTCTTACACTGCTCCGTTCCTTCATGACGTCCATGACACTAAGTTGTTCTGTAACAGTCATTTTGCCCACCTCTAAATAGAATAATTTTTATTACAGTTTATACAGAGAAACAAACTTACAAATGATCTTTCACCAAGCTGACCAGACGCTCTTTAGGTTGAAAGCCAACGATTTTCTCCACCACTTGCCCGTCTTTAAATAGCAATAGTGTAGGAATACTCATCACGCCAAAATGCGCCGTTGTGTTCGGGTTATGGTCGACATTGATCTTTCCAATCTTAATCTGACCCCCAATTTCACTGTCCATTTCTTCAAGAACAGGGGCAATCATTTTGCAAGGCCCGCACCATGGTGCCCAAAAATCCGCTAATACGATACCGGATGAAACTTCGCTTTGAAAATTTTGATCATTAAGTTCTACTATAGCCATATTGTTTACCTCATTTCTAAATTTATTAAATCCTTCCCTGTGTTCCTACTTCAAGCCCGAGGTACCTAATCGATTTCTTAACGTTGAGTCATGGACGAATCTCTGTCCGTTTCCGGAAGATCCTTGTTTAAAGGCTTTTAATTTCTCAGTCAACTCCATAAACCACACTTCATCTTTGCTAGCTAAAGCGACATCAATGACATCACGAATTTGTTCTTCATTGTAATAAGACGCGATGGGCAGTTTTTCCACCCAGGAGCTTGGGGTTTCCACCGTTTTGCCAATCGTTTCAGCATTATCCGATTCAACCACAGTAACCTTTACAACCCCGTGGTACGAATCCGTATCTTCGATATAACCTCGGATCAATTCCCCATTCTTTGACTTTCCCTTCACCCAGTCGCCAACTTCGAATTGGTTGCTCTTCCTCATAGCTAATAGTCCCCCCATTCATATTGTCACTTTTTTTATTACAGTTATTCTATAACAAAAATAAATTACATTAAAACCTAAAGTAGCATATGAATTTCTTTTCCTGCTTCATACTGTAATCATAATCTATACAGTTAATGCAGTCAATAAGATTTTGAGGATTTGGGCGTAACTGTAATCTAATTCATTACAATTAATTCAAAAAATTAAACAATATCATGGACATTGTTTAATTTTTTTCAATACGGAATCGATTGTAATTTGATCCAAATATTTTTCAAAATAAGCATCGGCTTCATCAAATATTTCGTCCATTACGCCTTGGATATTGGAAGAAATGAGACACGATTCTTCCGGATCGCCAGTGCACCAGTGTGGCTTGATCGTCCCGCATGACACGTTGCGATAGATTTGTGCTAGCGTAATATCTTGCGGATCACCGTTAAGAATATAGCCTCCGCCTATTCCCTCTTTGGTCTTCACAAATCCGCCTTTGCGCAAGCAACCCATTACTTTTCTGATTCTTGCTGGATTAGTGGCCACATTTTTTGCTATCAAATCGCTGCTTGCCATATGATCAGGCAAATAAGCTAAAAACACCAAGCTGTGAACGGCAATCGTAAATTCACTATTCAAAGGAATCATTTCCTCCCTATGTGAAGGATACTGTAATTTTAGGTTATACAGTTCCTAAAGTCAATATCCGTTGAGGCTTCTTAGTGGATTAAGAAGAGCCCTCCATGAATTTAGGACTCTTCTCCCTACTTTTCTACCTCGACGCTCAGTCCATCCGGAAAGATCAACATATAAGGTCCGTATTCCAAAGGTTCTTTGCAACAGCGGCTTATCAGTTTCTTTCGCGGCTTTTTCTCCAATCCCGTAAAGGTCCTGCAGCTCTTACATCTTGTGACATAACCTTCTTTCATGGCGAGGGCAAACAAAGGGGCACCAATCCGTCGGCATTCCTTTTTAAACGTATCATCCTCATCCCGAAAAGGTTTCCCTTCCATAAATAAATGATAATGAGCAAGCTCATGCTTCAGGGTTCCGATCACATGCTGAGCCCCGAATTGATTGTATTGCCACATGCTTTGAACAATGCGCAGCGGCTTTTGGGATCGTTGGTCAAAGGAAAAGAAACCGGCAGCTCCTTTTAAAGTTTTATCCCACTCTATCGGCACTTTACATGGACGCCCAAAATACTTAAGGCTTAACAGATTCCCAATCCCATCAAGTTCTTTATCCGTATTTGTATCAATGCTTCGAATCAGCCTTTCATGAAATGAACCATCTGTTAAAGAATCTTTAGCCATTTCTTTTGCTGTTCGCTTTAATCGGTCGATCTCGATTTTCGCTTTTTCATAGTTTATCTCCGTCAGCCAGGAACCGGGGTTTTCCCCTACCTCGAGGAGCAGGGAATACAATGCTTTCATCATGATTGCAGTCGGTTTATCGTAGTTCATCTTGATATTTTAGTAGAGCGGCTGTTTTTTGACAACCCAAAATAACTTAAAAAAAGTGTGAAATTATCTGACATAAGAAATGAAATCTTTGTGAATAATGAGTATTATGGATTCATACCTTAATTGTATGATGATTTTTGCCAAAAATATTTCAACCAAGGAGGACAGCATATGAACAAAATATCCATGGATAAACTCAATCAGCTTGAATTGGAGCTTTTGAACAGCGACCAAGCAAAAGAAATCACGGTGGAACTCGCTCAAGAGTATATGCTGGCTGACTTGTTTTCCGGTACACACCCACAATCCTAATGAAACATTTTTTGATGCATTCCCATTAGGCTAGATCGGTTTTGCCGATAGTTAAAAGACTACACCTGTTTTGTGCCAGAGTGGCATCGTTGCTGGCTTACAGCATTTCATGAGCCAAAGGCTTCAGCTTTACCTAAGAAAACATCAGAGGCTATCCTTAAAGAGTCGCTTAACCAGAACTTTGAGGATAGCCTTTTCTTTTTGTTTACTATATAACGCCTTCGTATTAGGAAAAAAGTGAGTCAAAAAACCTCCCCAATCCTTTATGATGAGGGAGGTTTTTCTTTATCCTTTCTGATCCTGAAAAGCTAGTTTTAAACCTAGGGCAATATAAATGGAACCCACAATCTTCCCTTGCAAGCGGGAAAAATACTGGTTCTTCGGGATAAGCCAAGGACCTATCGAAGCTGAGAGAATGACTAAAAGAGTTGTATACATGAAACTCATAAGTACAAAAGTAAGTCCTAGAATTAAAAGCTGTAGGACGACAGAGGACCCATCATTGCGAACAAATTGCGGTAAAGGCTAAGAAAAAAAGAGCGGTTTTCGGATTGAGCAATTCAATGAGCACAGCCTGGCGAAAAGACAACGCAGGACTAGTTTTTGTCTTGTACGGTTGGTCATCTTTCTTCGACTTTTCCAGTATGGCACTGATTCCCAAATAAATTAAGTAGATGGCACCTAAATACTTGACAATCTGAAAAGCCAAAGCTGAAGTCATTAATATAGCCGAAAGACCAAGCACTGCCGCCACCGTATGAAGCAAATCCCCTGCAGCAATTCCAACCCCTGTGATAATTCCAGCCTTCTTCCCACCTCTAACCGTTTGGGATATGGTTAGAAAAACAGCAGGCCCTGGGATCAGAAATAGCATAAGGACAACAGATACAAAGGTCAGCATTTTCACTCTCTCCTATTTGAAATGATAATCCTATCTTACCAGAGTTTCTCTGAAATATGCTTTTTAAAATAAAAACAGGGTCTCTTTCATAAGTAGAGGCCTATTTTTCCTATCGCACGCTATTTTCCCTGCACCCAATCCCCGCTTTCGATAATCTCTAAGTCTAAAATATTATCATCGGCATAAACATAAAGCTGTGCTAAAATTTCTCGATTCCCGCTGTACACAATCTGACTTATCCGATCATAGAGATTGTTTTTCCCTGGACCGCAGTAGCCCTCCAGTTCATCCAACCGCTCTAATTCCTCATCCGTAACGGCATAGACTTCACCTATAACTCGCTGCTGGGCATGGGGGAGCATACAAGGATAGCCTTCACCCGTGTCATAAAGGACTCCATAGGTCCAGCAGTGCGGCAGAACCAGTTTAGCCTTTGAAAGGAGAAAGTGATTGCATTCGCCTTTTCGTAAGGTACCATAGACAAAAACATGATGTTGGTTCATTTCGACCTCCTGTTTTCTTGTTATTCCATTCCTTGACGAAATTAGGGGAATTAAATTCCCTTATTACAAATATTCATAAAGAAACACTATAAATAAAGGAAGAAACTTCCCTTTGGGCTGAGCCCATACTAGTTTCAAAGACTTTTGACAAATTTCATTTCCTAGGTTTATAGTAAAGCTTATTATCTTACCTATCATCTGAGGAGAATACCATGAATCAAGGAATTATTTATGCTATCCTCGCCTATCTCTCGTGGGGATTATTGCCGTTGTATTGGAAGCTGTTCTCGTCCATGACCGCATGGGAAACCCTATCGCATCGGGTCGTTTGGTCTTTTCTGACAATAGCCCTCATTATTTCGTTGCGCGCGGGATGGAAGAAAGCAAGAGCCGCGATTCAAGATCGCAGGCAAATTATAGGCATCACGGCCTGTTCGATCATGATTGCCATCAATTGGGTTATTTTCATCTGGGCCGTCAATGTAGGGCGAGTTGTTGAAACAAGTCTTGGCTATTACATTAATCCCTTAATCAGTGTGGTTGTGGGTGTTTTTCTGTTGAAAGAAAAGCTTCATAAAGGCCAATGGCTGGCCATCTTCATAGCCGCGCTCGGAGTCACTTTCATGACCTTTAGTTATGGGCAGGTTCCTTGGATTTCTCTTACGTTGGCTCTCAGCTTCGCTTTATATGGATTTTTTAAAAAATCAGTCCCCGTTGAGCCTATGATCGGACTATTATGGGAAACATTGATTGCCTTTCCGGTCGCTCTGCTTTATCTAAGCTACATGCAATACAAAGGGACGGAAACCTTTTTCCAACAATCCCTTCCCGTGCTGATAGCGATGGCCGTTGCCGGAATTGCTACGCTGCTTCCCTTGCTCTGGTTTGCCGAAGCCGCAAAACGTTTACCGTTAAGTACCGTCGGTTTCATTCAATACCTAGCCCCGACCACCACCTTGCTGTTGGCCATTTTTGTTTTTCATGAACCTTTTACCAAGACTGAGCTCTTTAGCTTTTCTCTTATTTGGCTATCCTTAGTCATTTATACCTTTAGCACATGGAATTCACGGATTAAGCCCCAGCCCAAAGAGCCTTTATCGGCTTAAACGCATAAAGAAGCAAAAACGGCCCTTGTCACCAAGGGCCCCTTTTAATTATTTTGAAGTCACGCGATTTAGAAAGTCAAGAGCCCTTGAGAAAGCATCCCGTGAACAGTTCACGTCATAAGTCGGATTGGTGTCATTGAAAAACGCATGTTTCGCCTCAGGATACACCACGGCCTCAAACGATTTGCCTTGATTCTTCATTTCCTCTTCGAAGGCAGGGATCAAGTTGGTGATGTTTGGATCTTGTCCACCGTATAAGTAACTCTTCCATTCTACCACATTTTTGCATAAAAAATCCCCCAAAGGGAAAGAGACAATCACATCACAAACGGACTCCATTTCCCTACCGAATACAGGTGCAGCTCATGCATCGCCCTCGTACACGCGGTATAAAACAATTTCCGTTCACGTTCTTCCCCATATACCTTCTCGGAGGCATTGTAGATCAGGACCGCGTCAAACTCCACTCCTTTGGCCAGATAAGAGGGGAGGATCACGATACCAGTCTGAAGAGAAGCCATGTCTTTCTTGATCAAATGTAGCGGAAGCTCTCGGCTTAATTGATCATACGCTTCTTGAGATTCCTTAGCCGTCTTGCAAATCACAGCAATGGTCTGGTAGCCTATCACCTGCAGAGTACGGAGGCGCTCAACCATTTTCTTTACCAGCTCCTCCGAGTTAGCCACTTGGGTACAGGTTGGGGAAATCCCCTCCCGGTTAAAGGGCTCAATGGATCCTCCCCCATGAAGGAGCCTGCGGGTAAATTCCACGATCGGACGAGTGGAACGGTAGGTCCGCTTAAGAACAACCTTTTCCGTTTGCTCGGGGGAAAAGAAGGAGTACAGCGATCTCCAGCCTTCCTCGTCATGCGAATGGGTGAAAATAGCTTGATTCCAATCCCCTAGCACCGTCATTTTACTGTGCGGGAATAGCTTCTTAATGAAAGCAAACTGAAAGGCTGAGTAGTCTTGCGCTTCATCGATAAACACATGGCGAATAGACGGATTGGACTGAAACCCTTCAGCCGCTCTTTGAGATATAAATAAGGAGTGGCATCCTCATGCTTCAGCACCCTCTCATCCAAGTCATTTACGGTTTGCTTGCAAATCTCCGCCCACTGTTTGGGCCAATGAATTTCCGGAATCCATTCACAGATCTTTTGCGGATCAAGAAACAGCGCTCGATACATCGAAGCGACATCGATAAACTGAAGTTGATCAACAAACCGATATACGGGTTTAAAATGCTTTTGGACCACTTTTTTGGCAAGCAGCTCCTGTTCACTGTCAAAATCATCAAAAGTATGCTCCGTGTATTTTTCTTGCTTCTTTAGTTCCTTGTAGGCCCATTGATACGCTTCTTTCCCCAGCAGCTCCACTTCCTCTTCTACCCATGACTCGCTTCTTTCCCTGCCTTCATGCTCTTGGAGTTGGCTGTGCAGTCTCTCAGTTAACAGCGCTAGCCGATTAGGAATCGCAACCGTATGGTCGAGGGCATAGAATTGCTCCTCTATCCTTCCAGCTGGGATCAGAACCCTCCCACGAAATGTGATGTCCTGAAACACCATCCCTTTCCTTTCCAGGCAAGAAACATAATGGTTGATCAAGTCGAGAAACGCGGCACTCGCTTTGAATTTCATTGCTTCAATCCGAGCCGCATAGCTTGATTCGGCATGGGAAGTCAGGACGTATTCCATCTGCTCCAAGGGGTCCTCTAAGATAAAGGTGCTACCCAGACGATGCTCAATATATTCCTGAAAGGTAGTTTGCTGCATATTCTTCTCCCCGAGCTCAGGAAGGACGGACGAAACATAGCTATTAAATAGGTTATTGGGGGAAAAAAGAACGATCTGATCAGCGGTCAGACTGCCGCGGTATCGGTAAAGCAAGTAGGCCACTCGCTGGAGGGCCGCTGAGGTCTTTCCGCTTCCGGCAGCCCCTTGGACAACGAGCAATGGACTCCGATCGTTGCGGATAATCTCGTTTTGCTCCCGCTGGATCGTAGCCACAATACTTTTCATTTGCGCATCCGCTTGTTGCTTTCCAAGAACTTGCTGAAGGAGTTCGTCCCCAATGGTCACGCCCGTGTCAAACATACTGAGTAAGGATCCGTTCCGGATGATATACTGTCTCTTCCCCTTCATGGTGCCAGCTATCCTGCCTCCTGGCGTCTCGTACTCCGCAGGCCGGGCAAGCAGTCATAGTACAAGCTGGCAACAGGGGCCCGCCAATCATAAACAAGGAAATCGAGATCGTCTTCATCCATTAAGGAAACCACCCCAATATACACCCGTTCCTCTCTCGGAAAACCCTCTTCTTGAAAATCGATCCGTCCGAAATAAGGGCTATCCTGTAAACGCTTAAGGGCGTAAAGCTGTTTTTTCGCTTGGCGATGGATTCTCTCTCTTTCCGAAAGAACCTCCGCCTGTTGCTTGACGCTAGCGATCGTATCGGCCATCTCATGGGAATCATCCACATTGATGGTGACATCATCCCAAAAGCTTTTCCGATATTCTATGACATTTTCTCTTTCTTCTTGGACCTCTTGCTCAAGACGTTGAATTTTCGTCTGGATTTCCTGAATAACCCGCTCCACCCGCTGATGTTCTTCCCGATTGACATCCTCCATCATCATCTGCCAGCCTCCCCCAAGTTATGGACGATATTCAAGACCTGCAAAATACGGTGTAACAGCCGAAAAGCTTCCAGGAGCCGCTCCCAGCATTTTTTCGTAGATCTCTCCTACCGCACGAACCTTCTCAGTAAACTGTTCCTTTGAACAGGAAAATAAACTGGGATCCAGCATAAAGTGCATCCCTGCGAGCAAAAACTCGGTCACTTGCTCTGGATAACTCGTGTGAAAACAGCCTTCCTGCACGCCTTGCTCGACGATGCCGGCCATAATCGGAACATAGTCCTTGATCATTTGAATCTTTAATCGTTGATGATACAGGGAATTCCTTTCATGATGCAAAACTTTCATCAGTCCAGACTGATAATTCTTTGCCGCTTTCTGCAAGAAAGCCTCTGTGACTTGAAGAAATTTATTCAGCGCCGGTTCACCCTTTCGCCCAGCAATCTCTTGGAACAAAGGAATACTTTCCTCAATCTGCACTTGGATCACCGCATCAGCAATTTCCTCCTTGGATTTGAAATAATGATAAAAAGTCCCTTTCGCCACACCAATCTTTAGAATAATATCGTTAACTGAGGTCTTTTCATAACCTTGTTCAGAAAATAATTCAGTTGCCGCTTGAATGAGTTCCCATCTTCTTTCTTCCGGTTTCTTTACTGTTCGGGTCAAGGCACTTCCTCCCATCCTTTTCTACATATAGAATAAATTATTGACCGACGGTCAGTCAATAATTTAGTTGGAAAATTATACAAATACAAAAAGACCCGGTGAAAATACACCGGGCCATTCTATTATACAGACACTCCATCTAATACTTTCTTTACTTCTTCCGTTAGTAAAGGAACCACTTCAAACAAATCTCCTACGATGCCATAGTCGGCCACTTGGAAAATCGGGGCTTCAGGATCCTTATTAATGGCGACGATCACTTTCGAATTCGACATCCCTGCCAAGTGCTGGATCGCTCCCGAAATCCCGCAAGCGATGTACAAATCAGGAGTAACCACCTTTCCCGTTTGTCCGATCTGCATAGAATAGTCGCAATATTCAGCATCACAAGCTCCACGAGAGGCACCCACGGCTCCTCCTAACACATCGGCTAATGCTTGAAGCGTTTTGAATCCTTCCGCACTCTTCACTCCGCGTCCTCCAGAGATGACCACCTTGGCTTCGCTTAAATCGACTCCTCCCACTGCCTTACGAACCACTTCTTTTACGACAGTCCGAAGGTCCTGAATTGTAGGTTGGAAAGGCCTCACCTCGATTTGACTTGGTGATTCTTTTAATTCGAAGTTATTTGGACGAAGGGTAGCAAAGATGGTTCCTTCCTTGAAGCTCTTCTTTTGGAAGGCCTTCCCCGCATAGATAGGTCGGTTAAACTGAATGCTTCCATCCACTACTTCTATCCCAGTGCTATCGGTAATCAGACCTAATCCTAAACGAGCAGCCACTCTTGGAGCCAAATCTTTACCAATTGCGGTGTGTCCCATTAGGATCACATCCGCTTGTACCTCTTGGATCAACTGAACGAGAGCTTGGGCATAAGCATCTGTCGTATAAACCGCTAAGCTTTCCGCTGTACTGCCATATAATTTGTTGGCTCCAAACTGGGAGAGCTCCTTCTGATAAGTGCTAGAATCTGCTCCAAACAAGGCGGCGATAATTTCTCCGCCTTCTGCCAGTTGCTGAGCGACAGATAAAGACTCCAATGAAACCCGGCGCAGTTTTCCTTCTTTTACTTCGGTGAGTACGAGTACTTTTCTTCCCATGGCTTCTCCCTCCTTAGATCACTTTCGCTTCTGAACGAAGTAACTGGACTAATTCACTGACTTGCAGTTTGACATCCCCTTGAAGGACACGACCTGCTTCTTTTTTGGCCGGCAAATATTGATCGATAACTGTTGTACGCGAAGTAGAATCCTCACTATTGATACCGAGGTCCGCTAGGGTGACAACCTCCAGCGGCTTCTTCTTAGCTTTCATAATTCCCGGTAGAGAAGGATATCGCGGTTCATTCAACCCTTGTTGGGCCGTGACCAGGACTGGTAAGGAGACTTCCATTTTTTCCAGATCCCCTTCCACATCCCGTTCAATGGTTGCCTTGCTTCCCTCAATGGTCAGCTTCGTAATGGTGGATACATGGGCAATGTTCAATTCCTCCGCTACACGAATGGCCACCTGGCCAGAACCTGAATCTACTGCCATGTTTCCGCCAAGAATTAAATCGAATGGACGGTTTTTGATTGCTGCAGCCAACCATTTGGCCACCACATATTCATCAGCTTCCGCTTCACTAGGCTCAATTCGGACGGCTTGATCTGCCCCCATTGCCAGTGCAGTGCGCAAGGCACTTTCCGCGCGGGCCGGACCAACCGTCAGAACGGTAACTTCTCCGCCGTTTTCCTCTTTTAATTTCACAGCTTCTTCGATGGCATACTCATCATAAGGGTTGATGATGAATTCGACTCCATCCTCACTGATCTGGCCGTTATGGATTCCAATTTTTTCTTCGGTGTCAAAGGTTTGTTTTAACAAAACCAAAATGTTCATAAGTATGTTCCCTCCTCACGTCTTTAGGCACTTACCCACGGGTTTAACTGATTACTTTCGGATAACTTATCCAACATTAAAATTCCCTTTACATCATCAGGAATGGGGACTGCCGAAATGCCATCTTCCGTTCTCTTCACCCATCCGCGAACCTCATAGCCGTAGCCGGTTCTCACGTCACCGCGAAACACCTCATGTTCAAATCGGATCGTTTTTCGATGTATTTCAGCGACCATGGTCTTAATCGTAATGATGTCATCATAATATAAAGGGTTTTCGAAAGAACCTCGAACATCCAGTATGGGAAGAATAATATTTTGTTTGCTTTCGAGCTCCGACATCGGAAGTCCGATACGGCGAAATAATTGATGGGATGCGATATCAAACCATTTAAAGTAATTGGGATAAAATACGATCCCTGCTTTATCCGTATCTCCGAAATTGACGATGAGTTGAAATTCATTTCGTCTCACGTTTACACCAACTCCCAAATCGCTGCAATTCCTTGACCGCCGCCAATGCAAAGGGAGGAAGCACCATATTTCTTTCCTCTGCGACGAAGCTCATAGATCATCGAAAGGGTAATTCTCGTTCCGCTAGCCGCTAGGGGGTGACCTAAAGCTATGGCCCCTCCATTGACATTCCCGATTTCCGGATCGAAATCCAATAATTTTTGACATCCTAGATACTGGGCCGCAAAAGCTTCATTAATTTCAATGAGATCGAGATCCTGTACCTTCATATCCGCTTTTGACAAGGCCTGCTGTATTGCGGAAACCGGCCCGATTCCCATTAATTTTGGCTCTACTCCTGTAATCCCCCACGAAACTAAACGAGCGATCGGCTTTAAATTTCTTCGTTCGGCATATTCAGAGGAAGCAAGGATGACGGACGCTGCCCCATCGACCAAACCGCTGGCATTTCCTGGAGTTACAACTCCGTCTTTTACAAATCGGGCAGAAAGCTTTGATAATCCTTCGAATGTCGTCGGACGCACATGCTCATCTTTGTCAATGACGGTTTCACCTTTTCTTGTCTTAATGGAGACGGGTGCAATCTCTTCTGCCAGATAACCCTTTTCGATAGCTGCAAGGGCTCTCTCATGGCTTCTCACCGCATGGGCATCTGTCATCTCTCTCGTAATGCCATATTCCTTCGCTATGTTCTCAGCCGTAATGGCCATTGTACAATCGCCATACGGATCATACAACGCTTCCCACAAATAGTCTGCCATTGGAGCTTGGCCCAGGGGAATTCCCCATCTGGCTCCGCGAATGACATGGGGGATTTGGCTCATATTTTCCGTACCGCCAGCTACCGCTAACTGAGAATCTCCCACCATGATCGATTGGGCAGCTGTTATGATAGCCTGCAATCCGGATCCGCACAGCCGATTTACCGTCAACCCTGGAACGTGCTTAGGAATTCCAGCCTTCAATCCCACATGACGGCCTACAAAAACCGCATCAGGGCTCGACTGTATGACATTCCCCATCACGACTTGATCCACTTCTTCCGGATCCACCTTAGAGCGAATCATCGCTTCCTTCGCAGAAGCAGCTCCTAAATCAATCGCGGATACATCTCTAAATGATCCTCCGAATTCAGCAAAGGCCGTCCGCGCCCCTTCAACCAAAACGATTTCACTTTTCCCCATTACGCTCACCCTCCTTATGCTCCAACAAAATTCGGTTTCCGTTTCTCTACGAAAGATTGCATTCCTTCTTTGCGATCTTCACTAGCGAAGGCATTTCCGAAGCAAGCCCCTTCCAGATCCAAACCAGAATCTAGGTCTACTTTTGCTCCTGTGTTCACTGCTGTTTTCATCATTCTCATCGCAATTACTGGCTTTTCAGCTAATTTCGCTGCCCATTGTTTAGCAAAATCAAGCAACTCTCCCATCGGGACCACTTTATTAACGAGACCTACTTGATAAGCTCTTTCCGCATCCATCATTTCCCCAAAGTAAAGCATTTCCTTCGCTACGGTGTGTCCAAGAAGCCGCTGAGAGCGCTGGGTTCCGCCAGCACCTGGGATAATTCCAAGGTTAATTTCCGGGAAGCCAAATTTCGCATTCTCCGAGCAAACCCGCAAGTCGCAGGCTAAAGCGAGCTCAGCTCCGCCTCCTAAAGCTAACCCGTTAACCGCCGCGATAATAGGCTTGGAAAGTCTCTCCATTTTCCCAAAGGTAGTACGGCACATTTCATTCTTTTCCATGATTTCTAAAGGTGTCAGATGCATCATATCGCGGATATCCGCTCCGGCAGCAAACGCTCTGTCTCCTTTTCCGGTAAGGATGATGGCCCTTACTTGACGATCCTGCTCAAGTCCATCCATCAGCCTGGACAATTCCTCAAATAACTGCCAGTTTAACGGATTATACGGAGGACGATTTAAGGAAACGATCGCCACATTTTCTTCCACAATACATTCCAATAGCTCTAATTGCATCTCTTTTTCTTCCTTCCTATTTGTTATAGTCATAGAAACCAGCCCCTGTCTTTTTCCCTAGTCTACCAGCGCGAACGAGTTGACGAATTAATAGAGGAGCGGCAAATCTATCATCTTTGAACTCATCATAGAAGTAATCCATCACAAACAGTCCCACTTCTACTCCGCCAAAATCTTGCAGCTCAAACGGCCCCATTGGGTAGTTCAACCCAAGCTTAACGGCTTTATCCACGTCCTCCATGCTGGCGACGCCTTCTTCAACCAAGCGAATGGCTTCGATAAATTGCGGAATCATGATGCGGTTCACGATAAATCCTGGAGTATCCTTTTTGACTTCGATCGGTTCTTTACCCATTTCTCTAGCCAAATGTATCAGCTTTTGTACGGTATCATCACTTGTCTTGTACCCACGGACGACTTCAACTAGCTTCATAATTTGCGGAGGATTGAAAAAGTGCATACCGGCAACGCGATCCTGCCTTTTGGTAGCCTCTGCGATGACTGTGATGGACATGGACGATGTATTCGTGGCCAAAATCGCATCTTCTGGCATAATCTCATCCAATTGAGCAAACACTTTCTTTTTCGCCTCTAAATTTTCAATAATAGCTTCAATGACGATTCCTGCTTTTTTCATTTCTTCCAGATGAGTGGTGCAGGTTACACGCTCCAAAACGTCAGCCTTCTGTTCAATTGTCATTTTCCCTCTGGAGATGCTTTTATCCATGAATTGTTCCATACGTTCCACAGCTCGTTGCAAAAACTTATCTTCCACATCACACAAAATCACTTGAAAACCCGCCATAGCGGCAAGATGAGCAATCGCTCCACCCATTGTTCCAGATCCTACTACACCTACGGTTTGCATACTCATATTACTTCCTCCATTCTTTTGGTTAACTGATTAAGATAAGATTTCCTTTGCGATAATCACGCGTTGAATTTGGTTGGTTCCTTCATAAATTTGCATGATCTTAGCGTCTCTGAAGTATTTCTCTACGGGATACTCGCGAATAAAGCCATAGCCTCCGAAAATCTGCACGGCATCCGTGGCCACTTTCATCGCTGTATCGGCTGCAAAGCATTTAGCAAAAGCCGCATGGGTAGGAGAAGGACGCCCCTCTTGCAGAAGGTATACCGACTTATGGACTAACAAGCGGGCGGCTTCGATATTCATAGCCATATCGGCTAACATAAATTGAATCGCTTGAAAGTTCGATATCGGTTTACCAAATTGCTTTCGTTCTTTTGCGTAAGCCAAGGCTGCCTCATAAGCTCCTTGAGCCACCCCAACGGATTGGGCACCGACCATCGGTCTGGCGTGGGATAAGGCTTTCATGAAAATCTTGAAGCCCTCGCCCTCGACCCCGATGCGGTTGGCAACAGGAACGCGGACTTCGTCAAAATGGACGGAATTGGTATCTGAAGCGCGCAGCCCCATTTTCTTTTCCTTCTCCCCTACACTAACCCCGTTCCATTCCCTCTCGACAATCAGCGCCGTAAAGCACTTCGAATCTCCTGATCCCTTTTGCTTTGCTAGCACCACATAAAAATCAGCATAGCTGGCATTCGTAATAAAGCATTTGCTTCCATTCAGGATATACTCCTCCCCGACCCTTTCCACAGTTGTAGACATACCCGAAACATCACTGCCTGCACCAGGCTCCGTAAGGGCAAAAGCAGCAAACTGTCCATCTTGGGTTAATCGGTTCAAGTATTTCATTTTCAGTTCCTCATCCGCACCTACAAGAATGGGGTAGGAAGCTAAAGAGTTTGCTTCAGCTGAAGTGGCAATCCCTGCACATCCTCTAGCAAGCTCCTCTACGATTAAAGCATGGGAAATCTTATCGATCCCTGGGCCCCCATAAGTTTCAGGTATGGAAAGATTGAACAGTCCGCACTCTCGCAATTTTTCCATAATTTCCATCGGAAACTGTTCTGCCTCGTCATACTTCCTCGCTACAGGAATAATTTCTTCATTAATAAACTCTTTGGCCAGCGAACGAATCGCTTGATGCTCTTCTGTTAAGTTAAAGTTCAAAATGCTTCACCTCCAAAAGGATTCTTTGGTTACTCGGTTGGTTTATAAGTAGATTATATAATTGACAAGAGGTCCCTTATAGGTACACCGTGTACGAATTGAATTCTGACTATTGGATCATGATTGACCAATGCGAGTGTAAAAAAAAGTAACTTTATAAGTTCCTGGAAATATGATTCACATCCATTTGGCCATTCTTGTATCGAATAAATGGAAAAGCTCCACTTAAAATCAAAATCAGCCAAGATAAAGTGGAAATAGTGGCAGAAGCGCCATCTATTTGAACAAAACCTCATAATTCTGGCCGTTTTATTGACATTAATGGGAGTTATTCCATTTATTTGCAAGAAAAAATATTGTTATAGTGGTTTAATTGAACAATCTCCACCTAATTCAAGTCTTGCCAGCCCTGCCAAGCCCTCAATCACAAAAAAGGCCGCCCCTAAAGTCATTACCGACCATAGGAACAGCCTTTTCTCCTCGAGGGTTTATTTTAGTTGTTATAATATAAATCATAAAGCTTATAAGCGATCATTAAATTTAACCGATGCTCCGCATCATCCAGATCCAACTCCAGAATATCCCTAATCCTCTCTATCCGATACCGCAGGGTGCTGCGATGAATAAACAGGGAATCCATCGTTTCTTTTAGATTTCCGTTGCAGAAGAGGTACATACGAAGCGTATTAAAGAGGTCAGCCCCTTTCCCCTCCGTATAGTTGAGAATGGGATCCAGGTATTTTTGAACAAATAAGTGGGCGATGGCCGGATCCTGCAAGTTATTTAATAACGTATACGCCCCTGACTCTTCGAACAAAGCAAATCCATCATTACGAAACCGAAGAGAAACCACGTTATGGGCTTGAACGGCTTGTTTATAGCAGTAATAGCAGTCGCTAATTTTCGTCGTTTTCCCACCGACGCCAAGGTATACCCGACTTTGAGGGCTCTCACTTCGAACAAACTGATTGGCTAGCTGATAAAGCGCTTCCCAATAGTTCTTCACGCCTTCCGCTTCCTTCAGCGCCGGAACGATGAGGATGAATTCGTCCCCTTTACGCGTAAGCATCATTACCTTTTCAAACATAGCCAAGCGGTCCTTCAACTGCTCCCACAACCAAGATTTTTTGGCCTCCCGGTCGAGTAAATCCGTTTCACGATTCTCTTCCCCCCCCATTTGAATCGTCAAAACCCCGATTCGGTGCGGCTCGAACATGTTCCATTTAAATAGATTAGCGTATTCTATGATTTTATCCTGATCCTCTACCTTTTCTTCAAACAACCGATTGATTACACTATCTTTTACTTGTTCTCTCGTATCCAATACAAGCTTTTGTTTGATAAAGTGAATGGCATACACGTTTAGGGCGTGCTCCACCGTCAGACGCAGAACATCGTCTAATTCTTCTTGGCGGATATGCACAGCCAAATACCCTAACAGATCTCCGCTGCCTATGACAGGCCAGACCCCAATATCATGATCCTCCGCAGTCAATCGTTCCAGCCAGATCCCTTTCTTTTTCATGCTTCTAATCTGCTTCCCCAGATCGTATATACGATTTAAAATGGCCTCAGGCCCAGAGTCGCCTCCAGATATATGAAATGAAATGGGTCTCAGGAAGCGATCCAATAACACAACCGATCGGGAAAACAAATGGCTGAGTGTATGGGAAATAACATCAAAGTTCTCCCCTTCTACCGTTTGCTTCATCAACTCCTGCTGGTGTCCCATGAAGGTTTGGAGACGCTGCTTCAGATCAATTTCAATATTGTACAATCGGGCATTTTCTAGTAAAGCAGACGCATGGGTAGATAGAAATTCAAGAAGCTCCAAATCATTTTGAGAGAAAGTGCCTAATCGCTTATGAGCAATGTGAAGTATACCAATCGTTCTCAGATTAACCACTAAAGGAACCGTTAGTTCATTCTTTCCGGGATGTCCAAGAAACGGAAAGCAATCAGTCAGGACACCGTGTTTTTCTACCTTTATCTTTTCTGGCATAATCATCGGACCGACTGCTGGGGGCTGGAAGGAAAATTCACTCTGAGACTCATCATACAGATAGATGCAGGCAAATTCAGCGTGGGTGCCTTGACAAGCTTGTTCTACTATTTTCTCTACCAGCTGTTCAATCGGTGATCCGGGAAAAATATTTTCATTAAACCATTGGATCCCCTTCATTTTCTTACTGCCCATTTCTTTGCTTTGAGCCAACTCCATCGCAACAGCAATGTCTTTCCCAAATTCGAGGAAAATACGCTCGGTCTCCATAATCATCGGAATAAACTGCTGAAATCCAATTACACAAAATCCTAGACTATTCGTATCATCCTTAACGGGAACGGCAAACCATGTCGAGATCTTTTCCTTGTTCATCACTTGATGGAAAGCACAAGGTTGTTCCTCTTCCATTCTTTCTGTATCCCAACCAGTCTCACCAAGTTTCGGAGAGCACTGGTTCAATGCAATCGGAAAGTTACTGGCAAACTGCTCAGACCCTCCCTTCCATGCTTTGGGGATCAAGCCTTGCTTTTCGTCTTTAAGAATAATCGCGACAAAATCACACGTAAACTCCATCCAAAACGAATCTAATAAATAGTTTAACGTCTCTTCCATTGTATCGAATTTGACCAGATGCCTGGCCGTACGACGAAGATGTGATTCAATCTTTTCGACGAGCTTTTCACGCTTGCTGCTCATAAAAACCTCCTTTCCCCCAGACATGGAATATGGACTCAGTTCGCCTGATAGCCAAAACTGGCGGAGATCTCTCTGCTTGCCTCGAGGAGATACCGGCTCAAACTCTCTTCCTCATTCTGTGGAATCATTTGGGAGAATCCTACAACGGTTACGGTCCCCAATAAATTTTTCTTGAAATTAAATACCGGAAAGGCAACGGAATTCACGAATTGAACGAGCGGCTCCCTAGCAAAGGAAATTTCTTTCTCCAATATTGTTTTACGGTCCTCTTCGAGCTGCTTGATTTTTTCATCAGAGATCGATTTCAGCTCTTTTTCCTTCCACTCCCTGATGGTATGATCATCCATAAAGGTGTAAAACAATTTGCCCGATGCCGAAAGAATCGGTAACAGAGTACCGATTTGTGCCCCAATGTTGAGTCCCTGGCTGGCATTAAACATTCGAACGACCATCGGTCCATTATGTGTCCAAACACAATACAAAACGGTACTGGAGCATTTTTGATTAATTTCCTGTAAATAAGGAGCTATACGATCCAACACATTCTCCTGGTCTATGGCAGCCATTCCGTATTGGATGAGCTTACTACCCAGAGTATACGTGCCTGATTCCTTTTCCCGATAGAGAATTCCCAATTGGGTAAACGTATTGAGGTACTTGTATAGGTTGCTTTTCGTAACTTGCGTCAGCTCTTGAATATCGGAAAACCTGAGCGGTCTTCCTTGCTTGGCTATTATATCTACAATATTCATCCCCACCTGCAGGGATTGAATCGTTGTTCCACTTTTGTTCATTTCCGCCATGACGATCTCCTGCCTATTAAATGATAATTAAAATGATGCCACCAAAATGGTTCGCCTCCATCCTATTCTACTTTATAGCGGAACTGAAAAAAAGGGAGATAACAGCGAAACGGAAGAATATCCGTTCTTCCGTTTCCATTTAGCATCTATACAACAAATAGTCTTTTATTTCTTAATCGGCTAGGCTTTTTTTGGAATGGATATCTTTCCATTCTATTTTCTTCTTTGTAGCAATCCATACAATAATTGAATTTCTCGGTAAATTCAAAATAGGTTAGTTTTGTTCCACATTGCTTGCAGGTTTGGTCGACTAAAGTTAGTTTCATTTTGTCATCGATCCTTTCGTTTTTTATGTTTTGAATTTTATCTTCCTATCCTAATGCTTAGGTACAATGGGAAAGTTAAAGATAATCTTTTGATATCGGTTAATCAGTTCATCTAACCCTTGACTCATCATGATCACTTCAGGGTGCGTTAATCCCTCGTTTAAAGCTAATTGATGCATGTCCTCTCGTAATTTGTTCATGCTGTCCGTAAGTTTCACTAATTCATGCAGTATCATGTAACCCTGTGCCTCCTAATTTTCTCTCCACTAGTTTTATATTTACTAGTCTAATAAGCAATTTTCATGCCAATATAAATCCCTTTAAAACCAACCATTTCATTACAAAACATCCCTCATTCCGTTTCTTATGAAACAAATTAGTTACAATCTGTTTCATAACAAGGAACACAAAAAAAGGGAAGAATATCACCGATATTCTTCCTTAAGGAGTGGGGAAACTATCAAAATATCAGAGCGTAAAAACCCTCCATGGAGGGTGTCCCAAGAAAGGCACACCCTCTAGCAGGCTTTTACTAATGTTCAAGGGATTTTTCCACGATTTCAGCGATATCTAAGGTTTTAACATGTTCCGCTTCTTTCGCCTTTGTTCCATCACTCATCATCGTTAAGCAGTATGGACAGTTGCTTCCGATCGTCGTTGGGTTTAAACGAAGCGCTTGTTCTGTACGTTCGATGTTAATGCGTTTCCCTTGTGTCTCTTCCATCCACATATTTCCGCCACCGGCTCCACAGCACATGGCATCCTGCTTGTTTCTCTCCATTTCTAGCACGTTGACGCCAGGAATGGCTTTTAAAATTTGCCGCGGGATATCATAAATATCATTAATATCTGCCGATGTAGCACGAATCGTGATAAGCTATGGCTTCTTGTACTTCTTCGGTAGGCTTAATACGGCCTTCCTGAATGAGCTTGAATATGAGTTCGGTATGATGAAACACTTCCGCTTCTAAGCCAAACTCCGGATATTCATGCTTAAAGGTATTGTACGTATGAGGACAAATCGTCACGATTTTCTTGACATTATTAGCTTGGAAATTAGCGATGTTTTCTTGGCATAACTGCTGGAACAAAAATTCATTTCCCATTCGGCGGGCCGTATCGCCTGAATTACGTTCTTCGTTCCCTAAGATCGCAAACTTTACCCCAGCCACATTCATGATTTTGGCAAAGGATTGGGCAATTTTCTGACTGCGGTTGTCAAACGATCCCATCGAACCGACGAAAAACAGATACTCAAAATCCTCCACTTCATCCACGGTAGGCACCACAATGTCGTCCCGGCATTCGCGCCATTTGATGCGTTCCTTCCGGTTAATCCCCCATGGATTGCTTTGTCTCTCAATATTTTGGAAGTAACGTGTCGCTTCATGGGCCATGTTCCCTTCCGTTAACACGAGGTAACGACGCATATCGATAATTTTATCGACATGCTCATTGGCTACTGGACATTGATCCTCACAAGTACGGCAGGTCGTACACGCCCAAATCTCTTCTTCCGTGATCACATCGCCAATCAAGTTGGGGAATTCGAGAGTAGCTGCCACCTCCGATGAAGCCGCCCCTTGGATGGCCAATTGGTTGGCATGCGTGTTCTTCAAAGCAAAATCCGGCATCCAAGGAGAACGGGAAGTGATCGCAGCTCCTTTTTCCGTCAGGTGATCCCTCATCTTTACGATGAGATCCATCGGAGATAACGTCTTGCCCGTTCCGGAAGCTGGACACATATTCGTACATCGTCCACATTCCGCACAGGCATACAGATCGATCAGCTGATGTTGGGTAAAGTTCTCAATTTTCCCAACCCCATATTCCTCCACTTCTTCATCTTCAAAATCGATCTTGCTCAATTTCCCTACGGGTCCGACTTTCTTGAAGAAGATATTGAACATCGCAAATAGCTCATGCGCTTGCTTGGACTGCGGGACAAACACCATGAAGGACAACACGATCAGCATGTGCACCCACCAGAATACATAGAACAAAACGGTGGCTGCTGTTGTTCCGATGCCGAAGAACACCAACGCAACGACTCCGGAGAAAGGAGCATACACCAAATCCGGTTCATGCCCGAGCATCACGGTTTCAAAGCCCAGCGCAAGCAGGATCGACAGGGTCAGAATAGTTAACCCGATATAAACAAAGGCCGCTTTGCCATTCCGCTTCCATTGCAATCGCTTCAGCTTCTCCACATAGCGGCGGAAGGCCGCATATCCCACGGCGCACAGCATGAGGAAGGTCGTCCACTCCTGCAGAAGACTAAAATATTTATGTCCATCGCCAAACGGGAACTCGTACCCTTTACTAAATCCCTTAATGACCAGTTCGATCAGTCCCACTTGGATAATCATAAAACCATAAAACAAGATCAAGTGCATACAGCCGCTTTTCTTGTCTTTAAACAGTTTTCTCTGCCCGAACCCATTGATTAACACAGCATTGATTCGTTCTTTGAGATTCGGTTCATAAGCAGCTTTCTTGCCAAGCTTCACAAACAGATAGCGGCTGTATATCACATGGAGAAACAAGTAGACGGCATAACCCGTTACCGCCAGCAAAGCTAATAGGTTAAGTAATGCTAACATTTCTCTTTCCTCCTTTTTAATCTAGTTTAACGCAAAATCCGTGCCAACGGTTTTCATGTGAGTAATCTACCTTTTTCACCTCCGAGATGGGCTTCGTTCGTTTCTAGTGAAACACGAGTATGTTTCATCCATTTCACGTAATAAAACTAGATTTGCTCTTTTAACCTTGCATTGTTCTTTTTATCCTGTCAACTGCCGATTGCGAGTCTTCTTCATTCGATGTCCTTAGTGGAATTTCTTTAAGAAATAAAGTAAGAATGAAAGCTAATACCACCATTCCCGTCCCAAACCAAAACACTTCGGATAAGGCGTAGTTCAGCGCCTCCTTCGATGTCTCCAGCAATTGTTCAACATGCGGATATAACTCTGCAGGCACCTTTTGTTTCATTTCTTCTGCAGCATGCGGACTCATAAGAAGCTGAGGATTTAGTAGATCTTCTCTGGCCATAGATCCGGGTAAAGAGGTTTCGGCCAGCTTTTGCGACATCTTGGTGGTCATAATCAACCCCATGACAGATACCCCAACCGTTGCTCCCATTTGCCGAAATAATTGAGAAGTCGCTGTCGCTACCCCTAAGTATTTATGCTCGACTGCATTTTGTACAATTAATGGGTACACGGGCATCGTCAAACCCATGCCGACTCCACTTATGACCAAATAGAAAACCAGCCAATTCAAATCGGTTTCAGGCGTTAATCGCGTATTTAGAAAAACACCCGTTGCCATTAGGAAAAAACCCGCTAATCCAAGCCCTTTATATTTCCCAGTTCTCGTGATAATTTGTCCAGCTATCGTACTAAAACTTACCATGCAAAGTGTCATGACCATTTCCATGAGTCCGGAGATGGTTGCTGATTTTCCAAGTACCCCTTGGACGTAAAACGGAATGTACATCACGAGGCCAAACATTCCCATTCCGAACAGAAACAATACAATATACGAAAGAATAATGACGCTATTTTTAAATAAAAAGAGGGGGACGACAGGACTCTTCACTTTATTTTCAATTAAAACAAAAAGAAAGGAAAAACCGAAAAAGCAGCTGAATAATCCGATAATAATGGTGGAATGCCAAGCATATTCGGTTCCAGCCCAGCTTAAACCGAGCAGGAAGGTAAGGATCGTGAGGGTTAGAAGGAAAGAACCCAGATAATCGATTTGTTCTTTTTCTTTACGCTGAACCGGAGGATATAGTTTCAAGATCATCATAAAAGCGAACAAACCAATAGGAAGGAAAATCCAAAATACCCACGACCAATTCATATGATCGACGATATATCCTCCTACTGTAGGGCCAATCAGGCTTGAAACACCCATCACTCCTGCCATCACGCCTTGCCATCTGCCTCTCTCACGAGGGGAAAACAAATCACCGACGGTTGTCACAGCAGAGGACATAATCATCCCTCCACCGGCTCCCTGCATTCCTCTAAATAAAATGAGCTGGCTAATGGATTGAGAGAATCCGCTTAACAAAGATCCGATCATAAAAATACAAATCCCTGTCAGAATAAAAATTTTTCTCCCATAGATGTCCGATAACTTACCAACCAAGCTGGCGGTCACACTCGAGGTTAGCATATAAATGCTGAACACCCAGTTAAAATACTCCATTCCGCCGATTTCTGCTACGATCTTCGGCAAGGAGGTCCCCATAATGGTCATATTTAAAGAGGCAAAGAACATGGCCGACATAATAGCAATAATAATCGTTATTTTTTTCTTCAAAGCTAACTGTTCCAAGGTAAACGCCTCTCATTCCTGAATTTTCTCTCCCTTAACTTGTTTAGAGAGAGAAATAAAATGAAACAACTTGAATTGTGCTTTTTCTTCACAGAACCTGCATAAGCCTCTTTCCTTATCAGTTATTTTTTTAATATGAGGGGTATAAATGACTTTAAGGCCTTCTGTGACATGATCCTTACAGACGAACATCCTCTTTTCAATCCCCCATGTAATGCCACCGACCATCAGGACGGTGAAGTCCCCCCCATATCTCTCCTTCCATTTCAGGGCTTTTTTAATGATCAACTCATCTTCCTGATTAAAATGAATTTTCCCCCCATGGGCAGTGACCATTCCATTTTGAATCAAGCTTTTTTCATCCAATTGAAAGGTTTGTTTTAACTGAGGTAACATCTTCATCCCATTCCCCTCTTCCAATCAACTTTATAGTCAGTTAATAAAATTACAAGCAATTTCCATGCCAAAAAGAATGTTCGAGGCCTGACTGAGTTGTATTTTATATTTTCCGTTCCCTGTTTCTGTTGAAACATTTTATGTTTCAATTGTTTCAAATCGATGTACGGTAAACCAAAACAAAAAAGACCCTTATTAGTAAAGGATCAGCTAGGACATGAATCAGTAGAAACGACCAATCTTTACACCCATTTATCCAATACTCAACGTAAAAGAGCCCTGGAACATATGAACCGCGGTGGTTTTATTGTAAGAAGGGCTCTATCCTCTTCTCTCTTTAAATTATCTATTTAATAAAACTTCAAATAGAACTTATTACCTATTTTTTGATCTGTAACATTCTTGTAATCTTTTACAGTTATAATAGAGTTAAGTTTTCAAGTATTGACCCCCTTATAATATATATTTCAAGGACTTGCTTCATATAAGCAAGTCTATTTTTTTTAATAAATAATTATTAGAGTTACAAAATAGGCAAAATCTTGACTACTGACCCCAAAACCTTGACAGACAGGAATTGTACGTTGTATATGACCATAACGTGAGCCTCGGTCAGACATCTTTACCTTTGACGAAAGTTATAAACCCTAAACAACGTACAGTTTTCAGCTAAAAACCATTCTTTGTGTACGTTTAAGACGATGGATGAAGGTGGTATAGTTTTTGCCTATTGTGTTACGTGCGTTTTGTTTCCAGTTAAATCATATTCTTTAGGCCCAAATTGAAAATTAAGTGGAGAGAGTCCAACTATTCCAGCAACCTCCACACCCACCTCGCGAAAAATTGCAAAAAAATCATGAAGCTATACACTTAAAATGCATAGCCTCATGATTTGTCTCTTGTTATTCAAACAGATTCGGCAGCCATAGTGATATTTGCGGAATGAAGCTAATGAGCAATAGATCCACAATGAGCACCACGATAAAAGGCAAGATGGCCTTCGTTATATCCTCCAATTTAATCTGGGCGATCTGACAGGAGATAAATAGGTTTACACCGACAGGAGGAGTACACATCCCCATGGCTAAGTTGACAATCATGATCATCCCGAAATGGACCGGGTCGATGCCAAATTTCATAGCTACTGGTGCCAAAAGCGGCGCTAAGATGATGATGGAAGCACCGGTTTCAAAAAACATACCAACCATAAATAAAAGAAGGTTGACGCAAAGCAAGAAAATAATTGGATTGGGCGAGATATTGGTGAAGAATTCGGCTACCATTTGAGGTACTCCTTCACGGCTTAGAATCCAGCCGAATAATCCCGCATTGGCAATGATAAACATAATGATGGCCGAGGTAACCGTAGAATGGCCAAGGATAGGGAGTAAATCCTTCCATTTAATTTCCTTATAAATAAATACACCGACAATAAAGGCATAAGCAACCGCTACCCCTGCAGCCTCCGTAGGGGTAAAAATCCCTCCGTAAATCCCCCCAAGGATAATGACAGGCATAAATAAAGCTAAAATGGCATCCTTAAATGCTTGCCAGCGCTCTGCCCAGCTCATCCGCTGTTCGCTGGCATAGCCTCGTTTTTTGGCTATAAAATAGACCGTAATCATTAAAGAAAGACCAATCATCAGGCCGGGAACAACACCTGCCATGAACATGTCCCCTATCGATGTTTCCGTTGTAACGGCGTATAATATCATCGGAATACTAGGAGGGATAATTACGCCCAGCTCCCCGGACACCGCCTGAACGGCACCTCCAAAATTCCGGTGATAGCCTCGCTTAACCATGGCTGGAATGAGGATGGATCCTAGTGCGGCGACCGTTGCGGCGCTTGAACCGGATATTGCCGCAAAAAACATGGATGTTACTACAGCTACCAGCCCTAATCCGCCTGTGATATGACCGGTCAAAGAGTTGGCAAAATGGACTAACCTTCTCGATATTCCCCCCGTTTCCATTAGGGCTCCCGCTAAAATAAAGAAGGGGACGGCCATGAGCGGAAAAGAATCGATCGAAGTAAAGGCCCTCTGCGCCAGAATGATCAGGGGAATCCCTCCACCCCACCAGACCGCGATGGCCGACGACAATCCTAAAGCGATGGCGATCGGCACCCCCACGCCAAGCAAGCCTAATAATGAAAGAAATAAGACGGCTGCCATTTACGCCTCACCTTCCTTTTTCGCGACCATTTCGATCATGACGGCAATGGCATTCATGATCAGGAGTGCTGCTCCAATAGGAATGCAACTATATGAAACCGACATAGGCAGACGCAAAGCAGCAGATTGCTGGGCATGGACTTTCCCCATCATTTCAATCCCTTTAACAAACAGCAAAGCAAAAAATATAATGGCGATAATATGAATGATAAACTTCAACACTTTTCTTTTTTGCGGCGTGAGTCGCTCGGACACAAACTCAACGGCAATAAGCTGTTGATTGCGGAGAGCTATAGCGGAACCTATAAATATGGTATAGGCCATGATCAAACGAGCCAGCTCTTCAGACCATGGAAGGGGAAGGCCGAGAAAGAAACGGGAAAATATTTGGAAGATAATAACCGCAGACATAATCCCTAATAGAATACCGAGAAGGATTAGAATCCCTTTATTTATGTAATCGATGCCGCGCAAGATGGCCGTCATAGGTATGTCTCACACCTTTCCTTTTTAATAGATAGAAGGAAAGCAGAAGTTAGAACCTCTGCTCTCCCTGTCGAGCCTGCTTACTTTGCTTCGCGAATTCTCTTGAGATAATCGCCATACTCACCGTCATACTTTTGATAAACCTTTTCCGAAGCAGCTACGAACGCATCCCGGTCAAACTCACTTTGCGGAAGGACTTGCATTCCACCGTCAGTAGCCGTTTTCAAAAACTTTTCGTTCATCGTGGCAATGAATTCGCGTTCATGATCCCTTGCTGCTTCTGCTGCGGATTGAAGAATCTTTTGCTGGTCCGGTGTCAGGCTATCAAATTTAGCTTGATTGATGATAAAAGGTGCTGCTTGATAGAAATGCTCGGAAAGAGTGATATATTTCTGAACTTCATAGAATTTGTTCGGCACGATAACGGACAGCGGATTTTCTTCCCCATCGACTACCCCTTGCTGCATCGCTGTAAACAGCTCCGTGAAGGACATCGGTGTTGGGTCTGCTCCATAATCGCGGAAGGTATCCAGATGAATCTTGTTTTCCTGGGTCCGAATCTTAATTCCTTTCAGATCATCCGGCGTCTTGACCGGTCTTGTGTTATTCGTAATATTCCGGAAGCCATTTTCAGCCCAAACCACCAGCTTCATTCCGGAACTTTCAAGCTGCTTGCCGATCTCTGCGCCAATTTCACCATCCAATACTTTATAGGCGTGTGTACGATCATTGAATAAGAAAGGAAAATCAAGGGCACTGGACAATGGGGCAAAGTTTCCTAGCGGTCCGGATCCCGAAATCACAGCGTCCAGGGTCCCTAACTGAACGGCTTCAATCATTTCTCTTTCTCCACCCAATTCTCCATTCGCGTGGATCTCGATCTTAACCGTACCGTTCGTTTCCTTTTCTACCTGTTCCTTTAGCTTGACCAGAAATTGCTGATAGTGAGACGTTTCCGTATCAGGTGCGGCGCTGCCAACGGCAATCGTTACGCTCTCCCCTTGGCCGCCGCCGCTTGAAGCGGTTGATTCGGCAGCGGGTTTGGAAGCATTGGAGGATTCCGATGCGTTGCTTCCACACCCTACTAAACTGCCAACAGATAATAATGTGACTAAAAGATACGATAATCCTTTTTTCATCTTTTTTCCCCCTGATTTATGTAAGATAGGAGTGCTTCATCGTGTGTGCATGTTTTCAAGCTGAAATGGACTTAGCAGGTTTCCATCCTGATCAAATTGAATCGGCTCCGCTTCCCCTGCTATTTTAAGATCTTCCCGATGACGAAGATCTTCCAAATAGGGTTCTGACACGTAAATATGCTCAAGATCCAGCGTGTTTTTAATCCAAACGATTTTTATCTTGTCCATGGTGATCCGGTTGCATGTTTTGGCAGCCACAGCGAGCGCTTCCATGTCATTCTGAAGAACGATCGGTATTTTGGCTGCGGTTAGCAAAGTAGATGTGATGGTGTTCGCATATGTATACGCAAAATCAATCTTTTCCAAGCATCTCTTGGTAATCACATCCGCGGCTCCCAAGCCTGTCGCGTTTCCGTGCGTTTTCTCAGTCAAATCTCTAACCACGATTTTCTGAATCGGAGGCGCGTCCAATCCTTCGTTTAATCCGGAAAGGGTTCTGCCGGTAATATTCGGATCCATTCCAGCCCCGCTAATATCCTTGCCGATTTCGTCCACGACAAGGACATCAATACGGTCTACCAAAAGCTTGGCCATCGCTTGTTTTGCCTGTTTCAATAAGTGCGGCTCCGTATCCATGATTTTCTCAGCCGGCACGGCGATCAGCTGATAGGTCTCATCATAGGCATTTTCAATCACCGCCAAGCCTATCGCGATCTTGGTCTTTTCAATGAGGGCCTGGCCGGCAGCCGGAATCAGCTCATGGAATCGATCGAAACCATAGGAATGCATGACGGAGGCACCTTTGTGCTTGCCCAATCCGATCACAAGCATTTTTAGCAATCCGCTTTCAATCGGACCTTTAAAGTCGGTGTGAGGTTTTACGCGGCCGATGGCCACGATCGCATCACTTTCATAAGCAAATTGATCAAAATAGAGAGGCAGCCCGTTGGGTAGTTGTCCGACTTGAACGGTTTGCATGGAGGAAAGAATGGGGCAGCCCATGCTTTCCTCTGTTATTCCGTATTGCTGCAGGATTTCAAGCTGGCCTTCTGCTGTCGCCCCTCCATGGCTCCCCATGGCCGGAACAATAAAGGGCTCTCCGCCAAGCCCTTTAATTTCCTTGACCGTAGAGAAAGCAATCTGCTGCAAATTGGCGATTCCCCTGCTGCCTACAGCGACGGCTACCCTCATGCCCGGTTTGATTTTGACTCGTACATCTTCCTTTAAAAATTGTTGGCGGATGGCTTCATCAATATGATCGATTTTCACGTCCTGGAATTTTTGCCGAACCCGTATCATCCTAGGATAGGAAACATCGAATCCACCCTCGATCTTCACCTGTTGACTAAACATCGGAAGCCTCCTTGTCTCTTGTTTATGGAGTGAGGAAAATTTTCGCTTTGTCTACACGTCCCTGTACAAGATCTTGGAAAGCTTGATTTCCTTCTTCTAAGGAACGGATTTCCGACCATTCTGTTTCATCGATTCTTCCGCTTTTTAGCAATTCCAGTGCGTCGTGGAAATCTTGGGCATGATAGGAGAAAGAACCTAGGATGCTGATTTCATTGCGGACGCAGACATTCAGCGGAACCTGGGTCTGATCGATGCCCAGCCCAATATTCATAATCGTTCCACCAGGATTAATCAATTCAATGGCCGCACTGCGGGTTGGCTGGAATCCTACCGCATCGATAATGACATCGATTCCGGATGGTCCCATCGCATCCTTTATTTTCTGAATGTACCCGGGTTGATCCGGAGAAATGGTTCCTGTTGCCCCGAGACGATCCGGTGTTTTTAAACGCCCTTCATTTTTATCCACAACTATGACACGGGATGCCCCTAGAATTTGGGCGGTAAGGAACGCTAACAAACCGATGGTGCCGGCTCCAAATACTACCACATTAGAAAAAGGATGGTTTTCCATCGCCCTGCGGGCAGCCCGCAGGGAACATGCCAATGGCTCAGTCAAAGAAGCGCGGTAGGGATTCATGGTGTCCGGAATCACATGGACAGCCGATGCCGGAACGTTTACATACTCCGCAAAAGCACCCGGGCGATGAATGCCGACAATGGCTCGTTCTTTGCACAGCTGAACCAAGCCTTTCCGGCAGGAATTGCATCTTCCGCAGGAGATCAAGGGGTTGATGACCACTTTTTGCCCCTTTGAAAGTGCACTAACCCTTGAACCCATATCCTGGATGGTACCGCTAAATTCATGGCCCATAGTTAAAGGAGGTACGCGCAGGCTGTTATGTCCCAAATACCCTTCAATTTCAGAACCGCAGATCCCTACAGCATCGACCTTTACCAGCACTTCGTCTTCTAGGAAAGCAGGGATGCTTGCCTCCTGCATTTCCATCCATTCCGCTTTTGTCCACACTAAACTTTTCACACTGATGCACTCCTGTCTTTTGTAAACTGTTAAACTAGCAGACTACTTTTGGAAACGATTGGTTAAACGTCCTAGTTTTCCAATTTCAATGGTGACCTCATCGCCGTCTTTGAGCCAAATCTGCTTTTCTTCCGGATAGCCCATAATGACCCCTTCTGGCGTACCCGTAAGAATGATATCCCCGGGATTCAGGGTAAAATGCTGAGAAATGTAGCTAATGATCTCATCGCAATAGAAAATCATATCCGAGGTGTGCGAATTCTGGCGAACCTCTCCATTCACAATGGATCGGATCTCGAGGTCATTCGGGTTGCCCACTTCCTCGACGCTTACCAGGTAGGGCCCGATCGGCGAAAACTTGTCACAGGTTTTTCCCAATAACCACTGGGATGTTTTCATTTGCAGATCACGGGCGGAAACATCATCGGCCGTAGCATAACCATATACAAAGGAGAGAGCTTCTTCCTTCTTGACATTCTTCGCTTCCTTCCCGATGATGATAGCCAATTCCGCTTCATAATCAACCTGGGAGGCCTTTTCCGGCAGAGGAATCACATCCCCGTGTCCGGCTAGAGTATTGTTAAATTTACTGAACAATAGAGGGGCCGGCGGGTAAGGCAGATTACATTCATCCGCATGCTTTTTATAATTCAGTCCTACACAGATAATCTTTTGCGGTTCCGGTACACAAGGACCGAAGGCAAGAGCTTCTTCGGCATAGAATAAAGCAGTTTCCTGGTAGCTCTTATCCACTAATGTCATTAAAGCTTGCTTTCCTTCTTCGCCTCGAGAAATCAGTTCTTTGACAGAAAGGGGGGCTTGAACTTCCGGATAGTGAACGGAAGCGGCTTCTACATCCATAATTCCCTTTTCTGTTTTCACCCCAAGTAGTGTTTTTTGATCTTTTATAAATGTAACCGTTATCATTGTAAACCTCCTATTTTAGAATGATGGGCCAACGCGCCAAATTCCAAAATCGTGCTGCTTTAAGATCTCCGCCTTCGTCATCTTTCCTGAGCTTACTCGAGCAATTTCATCAAAGAGGCGCTGCCCGACAGAATCGATGGATTCCTTTCCTTCAATAATCGTACCGGCATCAATGTCCATGTTATCGCTCATTCTCTCAAACATCGCGCTGTTGGTTGCAATCTTAATGACCGGTGCGATCGGTGAACCCGTCGGCGTTCCTCTTCCACTTGTAAATAGAACCACTTGGGCTCCTCCAGCGACCATTCCGGTTAATTGCTCGATATCGTGGCCTGGCGTATCCATCCAGACTAAGCCCTTTTTTGTTGGCTTTTGCGCATAATCGATCAATTCCTGCAAAGGTCTCGTACCCGCTTTATTGGCGGCACCCAAGGACTTTTCTTCGAGTGAACTCAGCCCGCCTTTAATATTTCCAGGACTTGGGTTCCCCGTGCGGATATCAACTCCCATGAGGAAAGCGCGTTGTTCCATTGCTTCTATTACTTCATAGACTCTTTTCGCTACCTTCTCATCAATGGCTCTGGCAGCAAGCAGATGCTCCGCTCCGATTAACTCCGTTGTTTCCGCTAAGATAGCGGTTCCACCAAAATCTACGATCATGTCGCTGACAACGCCGACAGCCGGGTTGGCCGATAATCCCGAACAGGCATCGGATCCGCCGCATTCCGTTCCAATGATCAGCTCACTTAAATCGCACAATTCACGAATTTGCGCGGAGGCATCCTGGACCATCTTGGCCGCAATTTTTGCTCCTTGAGCGATAGCCATCAAGGTTCCGCCATGGTCTTGAATCGATACCAACTCAACCGGTTTGCCGCTCTTGGCGATTTCTTGGGCGATGCTTCTGCCTTGATGTGTTTCACATCCCAGCCCCAGGACGACTACTCCATATACATTGGGATTATTCCCCATCCCTACATAGGTGCGGAACGTTTGATCATAGTCCACTCCGACCTGCCCGCAACCATGCTGATGGATAAAAGAGACGGTCCCTTGAACCAGCTCTGTAATTTTCACGGCTGCCTGAGTAGCACAGGTGATGGTCGGCAGAATTAAAACATGATTTCTTACCCCAACTTGTCCATCGTGACGTCGAAATCCCCAAAACTTGCCGCTAGGTATTGCTGACAAGGCGATCCCCTCTCCCTCTTTTGCCATCTAGATTATGAATATGTACGTGTTCCCCCACACCCACTTCTTTGATCGCTACACCGATGACCTCACCATATTTGCGGATATCTTCCCCATTGGCGATCGGCCTAACGGCAAATTTATGTCCAAAATCAATGGCATCCCGCAGCTCAACGATAAACGTTTGATCTTGGCAAGCCACCGTAACCTTCGATCCCTGCGGTATATTTTCTAAAGCAATCGCAACATGATCCTGCGGCTTCATCATCACAGTCTTATAAGTCGTTTCCAATTCCCTCATCTCCTTGAGTAGTCTCCGGATACTGAGCCTCCATAGGCTGGGCTCCCATCACCCCTTTCATTTTTTATGAATGTATTTTATTAATGCTAAAGTACAGCATAATGTGCGTTTGAAATGCCGCCTTGGCCTTTTCAACATCTCCAGTAGCCAGAATATGGACTAGCCGTTTATGATCCCCATACATCTCAGCCTTCTTGTACTGTATGTTAGGCTGCATATAAGCATTAAATCGGAGGATATGACCATACAGCATATTCCATATGCGATTGTAAGTTTCAATCTTACCCCACTGGATGATCTTCGAATGAAATTCCAAGTCCAAAGCAGAAAGACTTGCATCATCCTCAGTATTTTCATTGATTTGCATTTTTTCTACGATTTCATCCAGCTCTGCCAGCTGCTGCTTGGTTAGTTTCGGCAAAATCATTTCTATTACATTGGATTCTATTTCCGAACGCAGCAAGAAGATATGATAGATTTCTGAAGGATCGATTTCCGTTACAAAAGCCCCTTTATATTTAACCGTTCTTACAAGCCCTTCTTCTTCCAGCCCTCTAAGCGCTTCACGGACGGGAACTTGACTAATGCTAAACTTTTTTGCGATTTCTGTTTCAACAATCCGTTCACCCGGTTTTAATTTATTGGATATAATCGCGGTGCGAATTTCATGTTTGACTTCATCCTTTAAAGAACTGACTGACAATACATTTTTATTAAAAATACTCAGCGGAATCCCTCCTTTTTGCTGTCAGTATATATTGTTGTACATAAAAGGAATTTGGTCGATTGAATGATCCTGGGGAAAATGTAATGGATGATATCTAAACTATTAAATTTAAATGATTATATATAATCTATGATTTTATATTATATAATTAATAAAATTAAGTCAATACAAAATATTTAAAAATTAATATAGATCAAAAAAGTCAATTTGCCTTTGGCTACCACTTGATGATGCTGATTTTCAGCAAAAACCTCAAAAACATGAAGAACTCCCTTCACTTCTTCCGCTTTCGACTTCCAAACAGCTCGGGCCATGAGTTGATGTCCGATAAATACTTTTCTGTGAAACCGAAGGGAAAATTCCCGGAACATCCCCCGATCGATATACGGAGAAAAAAGCCTGGCGATCAACCCCATGGTTAGCAATCCGTGGGCGATAACTCCGGGTAGACCGGCTTTGAAGGCCTCTTCATCCATCATATGAATCGGATTAAAATCCCCGGAGGCACCGGCATATTTAAATAAGCTGCAAGCGACTGATGGGTTCAAAGGTGATCGCCTCGGCAAATTTGCGTACAGCTCCTTTTTCCACTTCATTGACAACAGGCAAGGATTTCTTCCCGATAAAATCGATTAATATGCTCATGTCTTTTCCCTCCGTTCTAATAAAACTGGCCAGACAAAATCGTCCGGCCGGAAAGGGATCATAAACTACCATCCTAGTAGATCTCTTAAATCAGTACATCCTGCTCATATTTTTTCAACATCTAAAAGGGATTCAAGTTTAGTAAAGTAAATTTTTCATAGGGATCTTATGCTGTTCGCAGAAATCCTGATAAAGTTTTAGCTTGGTAAACACGTCATCCTGATAAATGATCTGATCTTCATCATCTAGATATTGAATACTTCCTTCTAAAATAAATAGCGTGATCATCTCTTCATCCCCGTCGACGACAAGGGTATGAATATCTCCTGGTGGTTCATATACAAATGTGCCAGGCTTAGCGACCCATGTTCTTTCCAAATAACGCCACTCCCCTTGGAGTGTATAAGCCATGACCTGACCACCCGTATGACGATGACGATTAACCTTTCCACCTGGCAAAATTTTAAGCAAATTAATCCATCTTCCTGTAGAAAGATCAAAACGAACGGGTTTAAACCATGAGCGTTCAGACTGAGGAACCCAAGGAATATCATTAATATCAATCGCTTGGTCGGGAAGACCAACTTGTTTAGTGAATTCATTAAGTAAATTTAACATAGGTGGTTTCCTCCATTTTTTTATAAATATTTTTTTACGCTGGCGGGAATAAGGATGGGTCTCCAGCAAGCAGACCACCATCAATCGGTAATACGACTCCTGTGATAAAACTTGCTTCTGCTGAGCATAAAAAATCAATCGCAGCTGCAACCTCTTCGGGTTTTCCATATCTTCTTTGCGGAGTTCTAGAAAGAATTCTTTCATTAAATACTGGGTCCTTCGTGGCACCTGATGATAAAGGCGTTTCAATATACCCCGGGCTGACTGCGTTTACACGAATGTTGTTTTCCGCCCAATCAACCGCTAAACACTTGGTTATTTGAACTATTCCGCCCTTGGAAGCAGCATAAGATAGCAGGTTTTTGCTGCCATAATGGGCTAACATAGAGGAAAAATTAACAATGGCACCTTGACCACCTTTGTCCATATACGGATGAACCGCTTGACACATGTAAATGGTACCATTCAAGTTCACATCAAGTACCATTTTTAATTCTTGGTCCTTGACATTCACATGAGGTGTTCTCCGAATAATCCCTGCTGCATTCACGAGAATATGAATGTTTTCATTTTTATCGAAGATTTGCTTAGTAACTTCCAAGACTTGGTCTTGTTGGGTAACATCCCCCTGATAAAAATGAACATCGTATCCATCATCTCTTAAAATCGATTCCTGGAGTTTTCCATTTTCGTGAGAGATATCGATCATGGCAACCGTGTATCCCTTTTGAGCAAACCGTTTCACTACAGCAAGTCCCAGTCCCGATGCTCCACCCGTTACAATCGAAATCATTTTATTCTCCTTTTCATCCGTAAGTTTAGGAAATGGTTACATCTCAACGTCGCTGGCAAGAATCCCTCTCTTTTTCGTGAAACCAGCTATGATACTAACGACAAGAATAACAAACGAAATACTTAGTAAAGCCATTGAAATGGGCCTTTCGAAAAATCCCAAAAGGCTGCCTTGGAATAAAACGAGCGACTGCAATAGGGAACTCTCGATTAACTTTCCTAACACGAAGGTCAGCACAATAGGAGCCATCGGGATGTCCATTTTTTTCATAACATAGCCTACGATACCAAATATAAACATCAATCCGACATCCCAAAGGCTGTTGCTCACCGTGTAGGCTCCCAATACGGAAATTATGAGGATGATCGGATAAAGTAATTTCGGTGGGATCAGCGCAATTTTGGCCCACCACCCTGCCATAGGCAAGTTCATGACTAATAGAATCGTGTTCCCGATAAACATACTGGCAATCACGGCCCACACAAAATCCGGATTACTCTGGAACAAAGCTGGACCCGGTGTTAGTCCATGCATCATGAAAGCTCCTAAAATGATCGCGATCGTTGGAGAACTCGGAATCCCTAATGTTAACAGGGGTATCAGCGCAGCACCACAATAAGAATTGTTCGCTGTTTCCGGACCTGCCACCCCTTCAACCGCACCGTTTCCAAAGCGTGATGGATCCTTGGCTAGCTTTTTTTCCAAAGAGTAGGAAAGAATCGCTGGAATAACGGAGTTCGTTCCCGGGATCAACCCGATTAGAAAACCTAAACCCGTACCTCTCCCGATGGCTTTTAAGGTAGGATTCCATTCTTCCCTTTTAGGCAATAACCCCTTCACTTTGGGTGGTTTCTCGGCATTCATCATATTTTCGACACCGATTAAAATTTCGGATAGACCGAACAGCCCCATAGCAATCGTGACAAAATCCAATCCACCCATCATATGGGGCTCTCCAAATGTGAAACGGACGGCTCCCGAAACGGGATCCATTCCAACCAAGGATAAGGTCAACCCCATGATCGCTGAGATCATGCCGCGTACCAAGGACTTGCCCATAAGACCAATCACCATGATCAGCCCTAGCACCATGAGCGCAAAAAACTCCGGCGGGCCAAATCGCAAGGCAAACTCAGCCAATGGAGGACCGATAAAAGCCAGACCGATAATGGAAATCGTTCCGCCAATGAAGGATCCCAGCCCGGCCACCCCTAACGCAGTACCCGCTCTTCCTTGTTTAGCCAATGGATGCCCATCTAGACAAGTGATGACCGAAGCCGGTTCACCCGGCGTATTAATTAACACGGACGTGATCGTTCCGCCATACATCGAACCATAATAGATACCGGATAACATAATAATGGCCGATACAGGTTCCATCCCAAAGGTGATCGGAAGCAAAAGAGCCGTACCCGTCGTTGGGCCTAATCCCGGCAGAACTCCTACAAGCATTCCGAAGGTAACTCCAATTAAACAATAGAGTAAATTATACCACGTAAGCGCTGTCTCAAAACCGTGAAGCAATTGCCCTAGTGACTCCATTTTTTCTCCTCCTTACCAACCGAATGCATTGACAGGCAAAGGTATTCCTAAGAGTGTTTGGAAGATGACAAACAGCACGACTGACACTCCCACTGAAATTCCCAATCCTAAATACCATTTGTATTCCCTGGCCAACACAATAAAGAGCAGGACGGTACCCGCTATGATAAATCCTGTGAAGTTCACTATCAGCATAAAGATTAACAAAGACCCTGAGTAAAACAGAAGGTTTCTTAATCCCTTTCCTTTCGGAAGGACATCCGCAAAAATAACCACTTCTTTACTCACACATTCCCAAATATAAATCAGTGCAAGAATAATTAATCCCCCGCTTAGCCATAACGGAAGTAAACCAGGTCCCGGACCAAGACCCGTATAATAATCTAAAAGTAGGGACTGCCAAAAGATCACTCCAGCAAATCCAAGGATGACAATACCCGTCCAAAATCCCGCGTTTTTCACCTCAACACATCCTTTTGCGCTAATTTGCTTCCAATACCGCAACGACCTCCGGATTAACCAGATTCACTGGTTTTTTCCCTGACAGGCCGGCTACCATATTCTCAGCGGCTTTCATCGCCATCTTTAAGCGTGTTTCCGACGTAGCGCTTCCAATGTGAGGTAAGGTAACCACATTGGGCATGGTCAGCAAAGGATTGTTTTTATCGACCGGCTCTTTTTCAAAAACGTCAAGGGCTGCACCTGCGATCCGACCTTCCTGTAAAGCGCGAATCAAGGCCTGCTCGTCTACCGTTGCCCCCCGTGAAGCGTTAACCAAGATAGCATCGTTCTTCATGAACCCCAACTCACGCTCGCCTATCAATCTATTAGATTCCGGTCCTAGAGGAACCAAAACCACCACATAATCGGAACGTTGCAAGAGTTCATCTAAAGATGCATAGGCAGCCCCTAATTTAGCCTCGGCTTCCGGCTTTCGTGAGCGATTATAGTAAAGAATGTTCATATCGAACCCTTTAGCCCGACGGGCGACCGCTTCCCCAATCCTTCCCATCCCGATAATCCCAATCGTAGCCCCATAGACATCTTTACCTAACATTAAACTGGGCAGCCATCCTTCCCACTGTCCTTTTTTTACGAACTGATCGGCTTCGGTCACTCGTCTGGCTGCTGCCATCAAAATGCTGAAGGTGAGATCCGCCGTGGTTTCGGTCAATACCTCAGGCGTATTGGTAGCCATAATGCCTCGCTTTGTCAATTCTTGGAGGTCTAAGTTGTCATAACCGACCGCGATATTACTAACTACCTTTAGGCCAGCGGCATGATCGAGTATGGAAGAACGAATTTTCTGGCGAGAATAGATCATTAACCCATCCGCTCGTTGAAGCCCCTCGATGAACTCTTGTTCAGGAAGCATCTCTTCAACATCCCGATAGTCTACTTCACAATATTCTTCGAGGTAGCGAATAACTTTTTCCGGGACCCGATTCGGAACAAAAACGATAGGTTTGCTCATGTTACATCCTCCCTAATCTACTGTATCAATACCAAGTTTCACCTGGAAAAAACAAGGCTGAGTAAACTCAGCCTTCAGCCTTATTTCTTAATTCCTAACTCCGGAATGATCTTCCCAAATGCTTCATGGGCTTCTTTCATGAGACTCTCAAAACCTTTGGAATCCTTAATCACTAAACCAAGGCCATTTTTCTTCATGTAATCTTTAAACTCTTGCTCTTCAGCACCCTTCATAAATGCGTCGGTTAATACCTTCACCACATCATCTGGCGTATCCTTTGGAACGACTAGACCTCTCCAAGGACCTACATAAAGGGTTTTGATGCCTGTTTCCTCTTCCAATGTCTTGATTCCTGGCAATGCTTCGGATTGTTTTGCATCGACAATCGCCAGCGTTCTTAATTTCCCGGATTCTACATTGGCCTTTACCTCGGCAGGGCTGACTGGCACAGCGTCAATATGGCCACCTAGAAGGGCCGTCACCGCAGGAGCTGCTCCGTCGAATGGAACGTGATTAAATTTAATTCCAGCATCCTTTTCGATAGCAGCAGCCGCTAAATGCCAGATTGAACCTGCTCCCGAATTCCCCACCTTGACTTTAGAAGGATTTGCCTCGGCATAATCAAGGAACTCTTGCACCGTTTTCCAAGGAGCATCCGCTCGAACGGTAATGGCTGCCGGGTCAAAGTTAAGTTGTGCGATCGGCTTGAAATTTTCATAAGTGACAGGCGAACGTCCTAGATGAGGAAGCGTTGTCAATTCTACGGTTACCATCGTAACGGTATAACCATCCTTTTTGGCGTTTGCACCTTCTGCAAATCCTACGGCTCCGCCCCCACCCGTCTTATTCACGACTACAATCGGTTGTCCGAGATGTTTTTCCGCTGCTTTGGCAATTGCACGAGCGGTTGAATCCGTTCCCCCTCCGGCCGCATAAGGTACAATGAGCGTTACATCTTTTTTCGGAAAGTCGCTTTTCGCAGGCGCTGCTGTTTCGGACCCTTTATTGTCAGCATTCGTTCCTCCTGTAGCATTACTTCCACCGCCTCCACAAGCGGTAAGCGCCAACATTCCAAGGATGGTTGCAGATGCAGCAAGACTTCTCAACGTAAACTTTTTCAATTCTCTTTCCCCCTTTTTTCTTCAAGCGACATTTTTATAGAAATAGGGTATGGGATGCTTCCCTTTCCCTAAAATCTAACTCTTCGATCAAAATATAATAACGCTTTCAATTCAATTAGTTTTATATTATAAAACTAAGTTTTTGTGTTAGAAGGATAAAGAAAAAAGGATTTATATTAACCCTCACATTTCTAAATCTATCAAACCTTAAATTGTTTTATAATATAAAACCCAGTTTAGTAATTGTTAATACATGGTTATTATAATATTTATAAAATAAACAATCAATGTTTTTTTCAAAACTATCTTTCACTACCCCTGGTGTGTCCACTGAAACTTCCTCCTGTAAAACGCATAGGCACCAATAAGTACCTATAGTACAAAAAAAGTACGTACTTTTCTTATTATTTTATATATTGCATAATACATGTAATGAATAATATTTGCCACTTTCTTCTAAATACTTAATTTAGAAATCCATATTTAGCAGCATTCAATCTATCTCAATCTTTTTTGGAAGAAGTCCCTCCACATGCTATTTAGTCCTTATACAATAAAAGATTTACAGTTAAAAAATCGAATTGTGATGCCTCCGATGTGCCAATATTCCGTTCCAAGGATGGAAAAGCAAATGATTGGCACTACATTCATTATGTAAGCAGAGCGATTGGCGGAACCGGTTTAATTATTATGGAGATGACGGATATTGAACCAAACGGTCGCACGACCGAGCAGGATTTAGGGATTTGGTCTGATGAACACATCCCTGCTTTTGCCCGCATCATTGATGCCGTTCATCACTATCAAGCAAAGATTGGGATTTAAATTGCTCACGCTGGCCGTAAATCACAGAATGCAGAAGTACCGGTTGCCCCATCCCCCATTGCTATGGAAGGATATAAAACACCGAGGGAATTAACCACAGCAGAAGTAAAAGAGATGGTCCAAAAATATAAAGATGCCGCCCGGCGTGCTGTAGCAGCAGGAGTGGATTTGATTGAAATCCACGGTGCCCATGGTTACCTGATTCATCAGTTTGTTTCGCCATTAACCAATCAACGAACGGTTGAATATGGGAAGGACCTACCCATGTTTGGCGTTGAAGTAATAAAAGCGGTAAAAGAAGTGATTCCTGAGTCAATGCCTCTTTGCATACGGGTATCCGCTGTCGAATATATCCAAGGGGGATGCGGTTTGGACTATATGATTGACGTTTGCCACCGTTACCGAAAGGCAGGCGTGGATATCTTTCACGTTTCCTCAGGTGGTGAAGGGCCCATTCCTTCATTTGCTCGTCCACATGTCCATGAAGGTTATCAAGTGCCGTTGGCACGCGCAATCAAACAAGCGTTAGATGTGCCGGTGATCGCGGTTGGCATGCTTGATAATCCGATTCTTGCCAAATCGATCATCGCAAACGCGGATGCAGATCTAGTAGCAATAGGCTGAGGGATTTTAAGAGATCCTTATTGGGCCGCCAATGCTGTGCTTGATTTGCAGACAAAACCGGATAGCCGGAGCAATATGTTCGCGCATTTACGTAAAAATCTTAAGCATGAACGATACAGTGAAAATGATTCCAGAATTTTCGAGACAGAGCGAGATACAAATTGAAATTTTATACGAGTATCATCAACTTTAACTAAAGAAAACTTCCACAGAGACGTTTTTTTAGTTGATCCTTTTTCAAAATTAGATTTTGAACCGCAAGAAAAATGAAGACATCTTTATCTTAAAACCCAAAATGATTTTTCTTTATAACACTAAAGTGAAATTGACATACGGGCAGCATTCAAAAAGCTCGTTTTTAAGCAGCTGCCTTATTTCTTTCGGTCTTCGCCATAGCCAATGCGGATGCTACTAGGACAATAGCGTTCAGGTAAACGTGGGTTTTAACTTTCTCAACACCACCTACATGGACATCATTAGCAGTTAGATTCTCTTTGAATCGAGAATTGAAGCGTTCTACACATTCGGCATTCATACATTTGAAACATCAACGATGTGGTCAGAAGTAAGGCAAGCAATTAAATTGATGAGAAAGTTCCCTCCTTTCCCTTTTATGTTCAAGAATTTATCCAACACAAATTAGGCAAATCTTCTCCTCAGACCATTCATGAATATCTATACGATTATCGCACATTCTTTGAATGGTTGCTTACGAAACATGACTATAAATCAATACAGGAGATTCCTCTCCTTGTACTGGAACAGTTACGTGTCAAAGATATCACGGAATTCGAAAACTATCTTCGTATTCGCCTTCGTAATGCGGATCTCACCGTGAATCGTAAGCTTTCCTCCCTAAAAAGCCTCTTCCACTACCTTTCCCAGATTGCCGAAGACGAGAATCTTTATCCTTACCTCAAAAGGAATGTCATGGCGAAAGTGGAGATGGCTTCAGTTCGTGTTTCGGTATCAAAGAAGGCCGAAAAAATCGAAAATCAATTCTCCGAACCAACGATACGAAAGATGAATTTACGGATTTCATCCAATTTGTGGTAGAAGGATACCCGAAACTCTATGAGTCACAGCTTACTAGAGATGCAAAAAAAGACCGAGGAGCTAACCGGGTGATCCAATTTCATCGAATGAACAAGGAACGAGATGTGGCTATCCTCTCCCTCTTTCTTGGATCCGGTCTCCGTATTTCAGAGTTGGTGAATTTAGATATTGATGATGTCAATAGACACAACCGAAGGTTGAATGTTCTCCGCAAAGGAAATAAAGAGGATATCGTGGATTTTGATAAGCAAGCGTTGATTGACCTGGAAGAGTATTTAGAAGTTCGATGTGAACGATATAGTTTATCCCTGGATTTTAAACCTTTGTTCGTCCCATCAAAGGTTGGTCGTAAAGGAAACGGTAGGATGACGGTGCGTGGGGTTCAAAAAATGATTGAATACGTGGATGCTTATCAGGACCGAATTTAAACGCCCATAAGTTACGCCATTCATTTGCAACTCGTCTATACGAGAACTCTAAAGATATTGTACTGGTAAAGGATCAGCTAGGGCATGAATCGGTGGAAACCACCAACCTTTATACTCATCTATCCAATACCCAACGGAAAAGAGCCCTGGAACATATGAACCGCGGTGGTTTTATCGAATAAGGAAGGGATCTATCCTCTTCTTTCTATAAATCATCTTATAAATAAAATTTCAGATATGACTTATTACCTATTTTTTGATCTGTAACATTCTTGTAATCTTTTACAGTTATAATAGAGTTAAGTTTTCACGTATTGACCCCCTTATAATATATATTTTCAAGGACTTGCTTCATAAAGCAAGTCTCTTTTTTTAATAAATAATTATTAGAGTTACAAAAGAATGGTTTTGTTACGTTATCTAAAATTAGTAGACATTGTATTTATTTCTTATCTTGTCCACGACACAAACTTCATCAATTTGGTTTGTCCTGAGAAAAGCTGTAACAGAAATGACAGAACTAATAATCAAATTAATCTTTACGAAATAAATGAATGTTAACATGAGGGCTGATGAAATGATGGATACGATTTGCCTTCTATTATGCAAACTAAACACAGAATAGAAAGCCGTTTGGTTTCGCTCCAGTTGTTGGCCCCATTTACAACAAATCCTTACAAGGATGCCGGAGGGGACTTCGATCACTAAGTAACATGAAAGGGATGGTTTCTATACCATCCCTTTTATTCTTGTAGTTTTCGAAGCTAAACATTAATCCCGCGGGAATTTTCTTCCGCAATATAGTGACTCTTCACCATATTTAGAGTCCCTAATCATACCGTACCGCATAAAGCGATTGTTGATTGCGCCACTCTGCATAAACGACCTCTTTGTAGTCCGCAATATTTTGCATCGATAATTGGCTTTTTAACCATTGTTCATCGACACCGGCTTCCTTTAGATTATTGTAAACCACTTCTCCATCTATAATTAACGTCACGGGCAATTCAACGGGATGGATAGGCATATTAAAATCGCTCTTGCTTGGAGTAGCGTATTGACTTTTCGGCAAAACACTAACCATTCCATTGGTTTCTAAGATGGCGTATTCTACCTGATCTAATGAAAAATACCCTTGTAGTCGAATCAGACCTTTTAATTGATTTAGATCCATATTGCTTTTTTTTAGTGTATCATACTTAATCTCTCCCCTACGGATAACGATATTAGGCTCGCCCTCTAGAAATTTCCGCGTACCTTTATATTTTTGTGTAATTTTTTCCACAGAAAAGATAAGCGTACCCCACAAAGTAACAGCAAACAATATCTCTGTCATTTTAACTTCATGATCATATACGGCATTTCCTAACAGCTCCCCTAATATCAAGGCGGAAATAAAATTGAAGGGGGTAATTTGAGAAAATTGGTTCTTACCTAATAATTTCATCAGGAAAAACAAGGCAAAAAAACCTAAAATCAATTCAATAGTTAGCGTTAAGTAGTGATTCATATTGACACTTCCTCTATTGCTAATGGGCGAAATATTTTACCATTACCTTTTTAAATTAACCTAATTTTTCCTAGCTTATTTAGGATGACAAATATTCCTTAGTGGTCATCAACTAACGTGTCACATAAAAAAAGAGTCTCCTGTATACAGTAATCACATCAAAATTTGCAGACAAAATCAAAAAAAGAAGGACTTCTTTAAATTTGTTTGTGTTATTGAACTATCGATCCTCGTCCCTCGGTATTAAGGGGGTTTCTCACATATGCTCGCTCATTCGCAGGATTTCATCACCTCGAAATAGATGAGTCGATGGAAAGTAAGTCGGATCGAACCGGTGGTGGTGAATTTGGGCATATTTAAATAGAAGAAACGATGTCGATTCCCCTTGGAAATCTTTTACTGCACGTATCCTCCACAATATAACCTTTGGAGGTTCACCCTCCCACAGCTCAACGGGTCATTGCCCTTACATTCCTTCGTTACACCTGTCCAAGGTGTGGAGACCGATTACGGTTTAGCGAACGGGTCTGTGCCCTTCTGAGGATCGAACTCGGTCCTCCGTGCTTTCTTTGTAAAATCCTGCGAACGAGCCAATTTACGTTAGGTAAAATATCGTGAAATTAGAGGATGTAGCTCCGTAGCGAACCTGACCGAAGGGAAGGTGAGCTAGGAGAACATCTTTTTCTAAGCCGCCTGATCGTAGACAGGAGCAGCTTTATCTGGACAAAAGGATTCTCCATGATGAACGATTCCGATTAAGATTCGGGCTAACTTTCCTAGCAATTTAAATATGGAGCGTTGTTTCTTCATGTGCTTGTTTTGTACGTTATGCTCATGCCATTGTTTAAAGGCTGGATTATTAGCAACCAGTTGAGTCGTAGCCAAATACATATACTTTCGAAGGGTAGCATCTCCACATTTAGAGAGAATAATCTGCCCTTTTCGCTTTCTCGACGTACTTTCAGCCAAGTTTAATCCTGCTCTTCGGAGTAATTGGCGACCATGAGCATATTGTTTGAGATCACCTGCACCAGCTAGAATGGCTGCCGTGAAGATAGGTCCAAGACCCTTAACGGATCGTATTTGCTCGGCCATAGGAATCTCACCAAGTAGAGCTAAGATCTCTTTTTCGATCTTGTCTAGGATTTCAACGATACGTTCATACTGCTCTACTAACCGTTGTAAATCTTGTTTAGCTTCATAGAGAGCTACCGTGTCTCCGATGCTATGTTTCGCTTCATAAAGGAGGTAAGAAGCTCGTTGAATACCCGTCGCACCATTGGGTCGCTTCATATGCTTTTTCCAACGTTGAATCACTTCTTCTACCTTTAAGGACTTAAGGTCGGTTGGAGTAGGAAACTCCTTTAGCGTGGCCATCGATCGTTGGCACGTCCAGTCTTTAAACACGGAAGAATACTCTGGGAACCGAATATCTAACCATCGAATGATTCGATTCTGCAATCGGACACTGTTCGTGATCCAAAACTCCCGATCACTCATGATGGTTTTCAACCTCTGAAAGGACTGTTCTTGACGTTTGTAATCCGAATAATAGCCTCGACTGACGACATCGGCGATGACCAGTGCGTCTTTCGGGTCACTCTTGGAAGGGGTATTGTCGCGATTCTCTTTGTTTCGCTTGGTGGTTGCCGGATTCACTAAGACGACGTTGATTCCCTTGTCTAGAAGCCAGTTTGCTAGATTAAACCAGTAATGTCCGGTTGGTTCCATACCAATAATGAGGTTATTCAGGCGATGCTTTTGCTGAAGTCCCTTCATTCAACGTTCCAGTTTGGTGAATTCTTCTAGTTCATTGTTGAAGGTCAGATGTCGATTGGAAAGGACGATCCCACGAAAGTTCGTGGCTTGGGCCACATGTCTTTCTTTCGCCATGTCGATTCCAACGACAAGATGAGAAGGGGTAATTCTTTCTATCCGTTGATTTTGACCATGAGATTGTTTAAACTTCATAGTAAGAGCGCCTCCTTGATGGGTTTTTAGGGCTTTAACCCTGTGTACACCCCCATCATATCGAGGCGCTCCTTTTTTGGCAAAGACGATTTCTTAGCCTATACAGGAATGTTTAGTAAAGTATTAAAGTTCTTTACCAAGTTGTTTTTTCATAGAGACCACTCGTATTTTTATTCCATTCGGTTTATTAACCACTTCTTCGGCGTAAATATAATAGCCTAGAGAATTATATAATTTGATATTTCTTGGTATTGTCAAACGAACCTTACAAAAAATACTTGGTTTTGAATTTTTTATTGCATAACCCTCTAACCAGTTCAATATGGCTTTGGCTATCCCTTTTCCCTGCTTTTCTGGTAGCACTGACAGCCTATAAAAGTAAACACCATTTTCTTTGAATTTAAAACGTACGAGACCTACTGGCTTGCTATCTTTATAACAAATGGCAGCCTGTTCATCCTCTTTCTGTAAAGCATCAGTAATGGATTCAATCGTTTCATATAATGCACTCGAAGGTGGAATTTCATTTTTGTATTCCAAAAATGCTTTAATCATCACTTCATGTATTAAGGATGCATCTCCTACTTCCGCTAATCTAATATATAAGTTCATTTGTATAAATCACCCCTCTCCCTACTATCGATCTCAAATAGCCTTAATAAGCGGGGAAAAGTGAAACTACCTCTAAGCCATATGAATGATGTTGAGTTTATGCCATCGTGCTTCCCAATTTTTTTTATGTAACCTATCTTCGTAAATTTTAGCTTTAATAAAATTGTTTTGGATAAAATGTTTCGTTGGTCTAACTATCAAGTTTATAAGGTCTTCAATTCCGCAAGGTGTTAGCAAGTCAATGCTATTTTCCTCATTCAAACGAACAGCAATTGCTGTTGCTGTTTCAGGAAATTTAGATACTGCATCTTCTGTTGATTTATAAGGATGGTCACCATTTCGCCTGTGCATCCTTGCTTGATTTTTTACTGACCAGTTTATTTTCGGATTTACGGCGCATAATCTTTCTTCAATAGACTTATCTATTTCTCCATCAATATGGCTTAAATCAAAATAAATCACATCGACATCTGTTATCTCGGTTGGTTCTTCAAAACCATGCAAAGCATCCCAAATCTTGTTACGAATAATCCCTGCACAAACCCAACAATCTAACAGTTTAAGGGACTTAACTATATTAAGTATCTCCATTATCATGTCATCGTTTTGTATTAAATCAACTATATCTTTGTGATTTTTTATCATCATTCACCACCGCTGAAAAGTTTAAAAATACCTCTTTATTATACCATATATATCCAATCTGAATTTCAACAGTTTAACTAAACTGCTTCGTTACCGCAGCAACGAAACAGGGAACGGATGCCGATTACGTTCCCATGCTATCGATCTCCGTTAGCGTTGAAGATGAAATGGCTACTTTATTTTTACTGCTTTTCCACCCTTTGATTCATAAAGTTTCAATGACTTTCCCTGTTCTGTTCGCGGATAATACTCTACTTCACAATAATAATTTCCTTCTTCTGCTTTTCGATAATCTTGTGTCGGAAATATTATACTACGGTCTTCAAAGTTGGCTTCCAATCGCCCTCCTCTGCCACTGAATATAACAATCTCACAGTTTCCTTCGTATCGTTCTGTCTTATCAGCCAAAACATTAGGCAGGTCTGTTAGAAAATGAACGAATAGAGACCCTGATAGCAGAATAAAGAAAGTGACTACAAGAGTGTCCTTAATCGGCATTTTATAAGAATCTCCATTTTTCTTTTTCATTTTGTAAAGATGCCACAGATATGCTGACATACCCATAAGCATCGCGAATGACAATATCAAATAAAAGAAATACTGAGTCATTTTCTCACTTCCAAGTCATTTTGGTTTCAATCCGTATTAAACTGCCCCGTTAACTCAATAACTACCTGAATACATTTTAATGCTGTTTCTATTTTTTGGAAAAAATAGAAACAGCAAGGGAGATGCCTTTTATCATCCCTTGCCTTCTTACTGACGTTTATTTCTCTTGTTGCTTTTTCTTATACATCTCTTTTAGTACATCTGGTTCAGGGATGTTATTTAATATCTTTATTAGTGCATCTACACATTTTTTACTTGTAAAGTCACCTTTTTCATCTTTTGCCATTTCTAAATAAGCTGCGGTCATCATTACAATGCTTTTAGCATCTGACTCATCCAAAGCAATGATTTTTTCTCTTGTTTTATCTAAATCGAACATAGAATTATCTCCCTAAATTTGATTAAATGTATATTAGTAACCTGCCCTTTAGCAGAACAAAAACTGGACTGCCGGATGCAGCCCAGTTGTCGAACAATCGAAACCCGATAGTGGAATAATTTTATTTGTACTTTTTATCCCATTCTTGCTGCCATGTTGTCAAATCTTTGCCTTGTACTTCTTCAAGTGTTTTTCCGTCCAATGACCAATACCCGCCTCTTACTGATACATCATCTGTAACAGGTAATGAAGTGCCTCCGATAGCTTTGCCATCAACAACATAAACATACACTTCTGTTTTACCTTTCGATTTAACATTATTTGATTCCCAATTATCAAGCGGATGATTTTCCACAACGAATTTTTGAATATCAACTGTTTTTCCAAAATATTCACTTGGTTCAACCGTTTGTAATCCCCAAGCAATCGCGTATGGTGAGGTTGTGATTTTTTCTTTTGATAATTCATAGGTTTCAACGCTGCCTTCGATAGAAAGCACCTTGTATCCTTTTTGTTCAAGATATTGAGCAACTGGATTTTTAGACGAAGATGATGGAGTATCATTTTTTTCTTTAAATTGCTTTAATAACGTGCTTTTTAAAATTTCACCATTTTCTTTATCTAATTTTCCATAACCTTCTTTTTCATTATTACTGATAATGGTTGCAGTACCGTCACTATTAAACCAAATCCTATATTCAGGCATATTTTTATCAAATTCGAAAAATAAAGTAGCTAATACATCCTCTTTTCTAGACATTTCAACTTTCGTGTTCGATTCCCACTTCACTTTTTCAAAAGTCGTTCTTAATAAATCGATCGATTCCTTGTCTGTAATCGTAGCAAAGTTTTCACCGTATTTTCCATCTGAATTGATTTCTTGAACATCCACTCTTTTTAATGTTTCCTGTTCGCTACAACCCACTAGCATCATCATAAAAACAGAAAGTAGAGCAAAATACAATATTATTTTTTTCATCACACACCTCCATATATCAGTTATTTGTTAGACGTTTGCGGTTATCCTTGGGTTACTTTTTAATTTTACGATAATTTTCCAAATACGAACGAAATAAAAAAAGAATCACGAAAGCTCGGCAAATGCCGAGCTTTTTGTCATTATTTTTCTTTTTTAAAATAGAACCCTGTCCCTTTTTCCTGCGGAACAAACCCTGCTAAAGTTGACGAATTCTCTACCATTTCTTGTTCTTCTGCTGTTATAACCGTAGTAACGTCCCTTTTTTCTCGCATTTCTTGTTCCTCCACTGTTACAACTCTATATTGATCTCCATCTTCAATGTTTGCTCCTAAAGACGCAATTTCTGATATTGGTTGTTCTTTTACCAATACTTCTGTGCTTTCAAAGTCATTCATAAATCCAATTGATAGTGCGAGAACTCCTACAAAACCAAGAACAGAAACTAATTTTCTTTTCATAAATAAACCTCCGAGTAAGTTTTTTTCCAAATTGTTACATCCTATTGCTGTAAACATAATACCATGACTTCCTTTTAGCTGAACAAAAAAAGAACTGCCGAACGAAGCCCACCTTATCTAACAATCGATCTCCGTTACTTAAATAAAAAAAAGAGGAGTGATTCATATCGACTCCTCGAAAGTCAATTTCCAATTATAACTTCTAGCGTTTTTCATCAACGTATTTGTAAAATTCCCACGCTTTTTTATATTGTTCTCGATACTCTATTGGAACATCGTTTGCATCATAAATCGGATTCATCCCTGTCTTTGCCCTGATTTTTTCCATGGTCATTTCAGCTTCTAAGTACATTACAAATTCTTGCGCAGTCAATACCTCTTTTGTTGATTTTTCACCATTTAATTCATCAAAATATGGCTGTATAGCTGCTTTCGCTTTCTTAATTTCATCAATTTTTTCTTTTGGTAAATGATCGTAATCAATATCTCCGTTCTTGTTTCCATATTCCATTTTTGCCGAAGTCACTGCTTTTACCAAAGTTTTAAATTCGTCGTACTTTTTATCACCAAGTTCCGATTTAGCTGTGGTTAATTTGGCGTTGAAAAGCAGATATTTCTCCATGGTAGCCGTTGCAATCTTCATCTTCAATCGATCAAACGATCCATATATATCATCTGCTAACAAACTATAAGCGAGTGCAGATGTGGGGATCAAGAGCATGGCAGCTAACACAAAGGTCAGTAAAGGTTTTCTCTGTTTCCCTTTACTTTCCCCATAAAGATGTAACTCGTAAGATGTACGAACACGTTGATCGAGTTCATTTGGGAATTTCATTTTCTTGGCATGGTTATGTAACTTTTCGCGTAATTGATTTTCAATGGACATCAAATAAACTCACCTTTCCTTCCTTTAAGTTTCCGCACTTTTTACGAAGTTCTTTTATCGCTAGATTATGCCTTGACTTAACCGTACCAATAGGTATCTCAAGCAGTGTGGCAATTTCCTCAAGTGTATAGTCATGAAAATATCGTAGTGTAATAACAGCTCGAAGTTTGTACGATAACTTTTGAACTTCTGAAACAATTTCATCGCGTGTTTCATTTTGTAAAGTATGGTCGTCAGTCTGAACGATTGTTTCACCCGTACTCATTTCTTTTTGTCGATTTATTAATCGGAGTCTCCTCCAAATTTTCCTTCGCCAATCATGAACTTGACGAACGACTAATCCATGCAACCAATAACGAAAAGGACGACTCGAATCGTATTTAGTTAGTGATTTCCATAACTGAATATAGACTTCATTTACGATGTCGTTTACATCGTGCGGATTACCCGCGAGAAAAGATACCGTTCTATAAACATCATCACGGGTGTACAAATATATCTTTTCAAAAGCGAGTCCATCCCCATTAACAGCCTGTTCCAACCAGCATCTTAGTTCTTGATCACTCATGATTTCATCCTTTCACTTCCTGTTCGAATGATTTCTTCACTCTATATTCGCTCTGAGTTTAAAAATGGTTCAGTAAAAATATGATTTATTTCCAATGAATTTATTTCGCTATTCTAATGCCCGGTTTTTCAACAATGTAAAAGAGGAGCTGTTGTCGTCCCAGCTCCTCAACTATAGATCTCCGTTAGTTCAGGAAAAAGTTATTTTCGGTAATTTACTTCTTATAATTGTAAACAGTTCTTTCCAAAACTCCATTTGTTATAAAACCTCTAACTAACTTAACTATTTTTCCTTCTTCATCAAGTTCTACCTCATATTTTTGTTCATCGTACAATTCAATTTGTGGAGTTACATTAAATACACTTACTTCCGAAAATATATTGTTTTTGTAGAAGTAATCTTCGTAATAAAGGTCTGCGTACTCTTGCAATCCACAAACGCAATATTCATATTTAACGATATTTCCATTGTCATAGGTACATCTGGACACTGTATTTATTTGTCCCATATTATCAAACCCTAACCCGATAACAATGTTTTTGTTGTAAATCAAATACTCTTCATCATATCGACTATCTGGAGTCGTAAACTCATTTACTCCTCTTACCCTAATCAGCCTATTTTCCATGTCAAAACCGTATTCATAAGAATATTTTCCAAAGTCAGGTTTTCTTTTCAAAAGTCTTCCTCTTTTAGCATTACCAACGATTAAATCTAAAACTGGACTTGGACAATAATATCCTCTATGTAATACTTCACCACCCTTTGAATATTCAAACTTAAGAATATCCTTTTCAGTTGAAGTTCGTAATTGAGGAAGTTTATGTGCATATTCATTTCTGATGTTTACTAACTCTGAAATAATGTTTTTGAAGTTATTTAATTTATCTTCATCGATTTGAATGTTTGAATTTTTTATTTCTTCTCTTGATGATTGGAGCATTTTTTCCAACATACGTTCAAAATCGTCCATATAATCACCTGTTTTTATTTTTTACATTATTTAGTTGATTATAATACTTTTTTATCCTTTATTTAAACTATGCCCGTTACCGCAACAATGCAGCAAGGGACGGATCACGATCCTGTCCCCTGCTATCGAATCCCGTTTGTTCAATTCATCGATTGTAATTTTTTTCGTGTTTCCTCTATATTTAAGATTTCATAGTCCAGAACGAACTTAGAATGAGGAAGATAACGAATGATAATCCACCTATCGGGAGATTCTTCAATATCCCCAAAACGGAATTCAACATTATCAACCACAACTTCCCAATAGCTTGATTGTCGAGATAAGTAGTATTCAAACTTACTAGGAACTCCTTCGACTACTTCATATTCATTTTTAAAAAAAGAGGGTAAGTCAACCCATTCTTGAGAAATTCCCATCATACCCATTGCTAAAAAAAGTTGAACGTATCGTTGTTTTCCGAATTCCTTGCGAAAAAGGATTATAATACTGATTACTGCAAGTAAGACAATCGGCATTGTTACAACCCAGTACACTGTTATCAATGAGCGGAAAGATGTAAATAACGAAACTAGAAAGATCACGAACCAAACAATATTGAGTGTTTTATCGAAAGGTTTTAATTTCGCGTTTATCTCTAACAAAAACGGTAACGGAGAGTCCTGCCAAATAAATTTCCAAATGCGTTTTCTCCAAGAGTTGTTATGAAGGTCTTTTTCTTCTTTTTCCACGGTCCATCACCTTATCACTTTGGTTTCGTATAGTATGGAACAAAAGTAATTAGTTGTATCATTTAGTTTTCTTGTTGAACTAATCTCCCGTTACCGTAGCAGCGAAGCAGGGTACGGATGCCGATCCCGTTCCCCTGCTATCGAATCCCGATAGCTTAATAACTAATCAAATATCATCTATGTTAAAAAGCCCTTCATATGACAATTTAAGGGCTAAAAAATTTATTCAATCTTCTTTTTGATGAAGTTTTTTATTACCGATTTCAACACCTTTGTAATCATTATTGTTATATTTCATGATACCAAATACCAAAAATTAACACTCTATTAATATACTAAAGGTATAAGGTTAAGGTTTAATTGGTAATATGATACTAAAAATTAGGAGGAATAAAAGATGGTTCAAGAGAAAGTGTTAATCAAATTAAAGAATGGTCTTCAATCACGTCAAGCCGCTTTTTTTGTTCAAGAAGCAAGCCGTTTTGCTTCAGAAATATATATCGAGGATGGAAACAAAAAATTAAATGCAAAAAGTATTATAGGCGTTATGAGTTTAGCCGTTAGATCAGGATCGGAGGTGATTATTTCTGCTAAAGGCTCTGATGCGATGGATGCGGTTAAAAGCCTGAAACAGTTAGTTAGCAAAGAAGGATAGTTATTTTCAGTATATCGATACGAAGTCATAGTTGGTTGCCTTAACAGTGGTTTCTTGACCCTTCTTCTTCCTCTGTTTGTTTTGAGGATGCAAGGAACCGTTAGAAATAAAAGGGATATGGCTTTTCCGGCCCATTTTCCTAAAATGATCTGACTATATTCAACCAAGGTCATACGGGGAAAGAGTTTCCCTAGCGTGTTGTATAACCATACCAATAATAAACCTGCGCAGGTGCCAATAATAGCAGCGACCCAAGCATCTTGTTTGGCTTCGGTTGCAAGAAGGGATGGTGTAAGCAAGATGGAAGTCCCTACAGTAAACATGATCACTAATATCATAAATTGACGTGCCTTTATTTTTCCGTTTTCAAGCATCTTTTCATCGTTCCTTTTAAATGACTGAAATTATATCAGCAAGTGTTTGTCAAAAAACAGTAATTGGCTCATCGTCTTATAAACATTTGTTCGACGTTCCTGTCCCCTGCTTTTTTCGAAATGCAGCCACTCCCGCCAATAAAATCGGGAAGAACAGTCCAAAAGTTAAGGAATAAGGTGTCCAAATCTTTGCAATGAATGATTGAAAATAGACAATATTAGGATAGTTTGTAATAGATAAGACGATAATGATCATCCCCAAGGGAAAGATCAGAAAGCGATAATCCTTCAGTTTGAACGTTTGGGCAAAGGAAACGGTAGATACATAAAAAACAATGGCCAGCTTGAAATAGATCGTAATAAACCAAATACCTGCTACCATAGCCTCTACCCGCTGCAAAAAGTTACCCACATTGATTTTTTTGGCTAATGTATAGCTTGGATACATTTGTCTCTCAGTAAGATCCGGACCAAGAACTAAAATACTCAGCGATGTGATGACAATTAATAGGATACCTCCCATCAATGTTCCCAGCAAAAAGGCTTTTTTGGCTTCTTGGTTTCGATTAACATATGGAAATATCATTAATAACATCACCAGTTGTAAGTAAGGAAGGCCAAGAACTTGAAAGGTACCTGCCATGACAGGTTTGATTCCCTCTTCCAGTATAGGTTGTATTTTTTGCAATTCTATTTGAGGGGCAATGGATAGAACCAAAATAAAAAACAGAAATAGCACCCAGGGAAGTAAAATTTCTGATGCACGGGCAAACGTCTCAAGTCCTAAACGCACCCCCATCACGACAATCATGAAGAAAATGATATGAATCGCTTGAATCGGCGTTTCCGGCAGAATTTGTGTTGTCATAAAATCCCCAATAGCGCGAAGCAACCCGGCAGCATGAAGAAAAAAATAGATAAAAAATAGGAAGGAAACAATTTTCCCCAGCCACTTCCCCAGAATTTCCTCGCAATATTCAGCAAGAGTCATCTCCGGAAACCGACTGCCGAGATGGCTGTACAATAACACTAATAATAACCCTATCGCTACTCCTACTATGGAAGCAATCCAAGCGTCTTGTTTCGCTTGAGAAACAAGTTGGGATGGAGCTACCAAGACACTGCCGCCGATGGTAAACATAATGACTAGTATAGTAAATTGCTTTATCCCGATTTTACCGTTCTCTAACATTTTTTCACCCCTTTCTACTTCAACAAACCGTAGAGGAAATCACTGAATGGTTTATAAAGGGCCGTGATCCAATCGAGGGGGTTCGGGATCTCCTTATTAAGTACCATCGCGATGCTGAGTCCGGTGCCACATACAAGTAGGATGGAAAATACCCACAATTCCTTTCGTAGCTTTTTTTTAAAAAGCGAAGGAACTTCCATCATGGCCAAAATACCGCTTATGAAAAGGATTCCTACAGTTGCCCACATTCAATCTACTCCTTTAACTCTTTTAAAAACGAATTGTTAACCGTACCGATCCGACGGATTTTTACTTCTACCTTTACATTCACCGGCAAGTCTGAAAAGGTCTGATCCCAATTCTTCTTTTTCTTTTTCCAATATGGAGGGTCTGCGCGATGGATCGCTTCCCCAAAACCGAATATATCCGCCTTATATTTTTTTTGAGCCTTGTTTATAACGGCTTCTATTTGATCTTGGATTTCCTTTTCCGTTCTCGTTTCCAGATCATATATCGTTTGGGTCTTGGTTAAATCCAGATCTTTACATTCTACATCCCCTACATTCGCTTCCGACCGAACTTTCACATCGATTTCGGGTTTTCCTTGTTTTACCTTCCCCTCGACATGGGTTTTGCTTCGTATGATTTCCACACCCAGCTTCCCCCCTTTAGGGCATGGAAAGGCCACAATCGTACTTTGCACTTTATCGTCGATAAAGGAAAACCCTTTACTTTCCGTCTCATTAAGCCAGCCCATTAATTTATCCTTTTTAAACGCAGCCAGGCCAGCATAAGTTAATTTCGCAGGAGAATCAATCTGTTCTATATTCTGTTTGCTTTCCCCCAACCCTTGCTCCCCTTTGATGTAAATTCCGGTCAGCATCGGATGCTTTCCCTCGCTAACCATATTAGAGATTAGTTCGTCTAATGTAATACTTATCGTTGGTGCCCATGCTTTCTCTGAGGATTCTAAGGAAGAGAACATCTTATTCGCCGGGATGTTTTCCATAGGGGTTAATACTTTCAAAATCTCTTTAGCTTGGATCCCTTTAGAAACTACAATGTAAAAATCAGTCCGTATTTCCGCTTCCCTGGAGAACAGATCCAGTGTTTCGCCTATGCCTTCCTTGGCCAATTCCTCTCCGATGATCAGCATACGGAGATGGGCGCCATATAACTTTCGCGGAGCCACCGTTGTCATTTTTCGAATGGCCTCAAAGACGGTTCCTGCTTTCTCTTGATACACCGATACCGGGGTACCACCCGTTCCCCCTTTTTGACTAGCCACTTCGCCGGGATTCACCACTTGAGCAGTCACGACATATTGATCTCCCAATTTATCGAAGGCAAAAGCAGTTACAATAGCCAATTCGTTCAATTCCCGACGATTCCAGCAACCGGTCAGAAGGGGGATCAACAGGATCAAGATGAACCCTATTCGACATGTTCGATTCATCGATGTTCCTCCTTTTTCAGGTTTTCCTTTTTTGTTCCCGGGGATCGGGTTTTGCGGTTGGAGGATTATCCTCCCGGATCACGTTTTTCTGACTGATTAACCGGGGACGAGAAAACATCCCCCACAAGGGTACACGGAAAATCATGTCTTTCTGGTCGGAAAGAATAAAGGGAGCAAAGGGGCTCATATACGGAACACCGAAGGAGCGCAAACTACACAGATGAAGAACGAGAGCAATTAAGCCTATGGTAATCCCGAATAATCCAAAAGAAGCGGCTAACCCCATGAGCCCAAAACGCAAAATTCTCACGGAGATCGCCATATTAAAAGACGGAAAAACAAAACTAGCAATCGCAGTAATCGATACGACGATGACCATGGCCGCGGATACGATTCCCGCTTCTACAGCCGCTTGTCCGATCACCAAGGCTCCCACAATGGATACCGCTTGTCCAACCGCTCTCGGCATGCGCACCCCAGCCTCACGCAAGATTTCAAAGGTCACTTCCATCATAATCGCCTCGATAAAAGCGGGAAAAGGAACACCCTCACGTTGAGCGGCCAGACTGATCAAGAGCTGGGTCGGAAGCATTTCCTGATGAAAAGTAGTCACAGCAATATAGAGGGACGGACCCATCAAGGCTATGAAAAAACAAATATAGCGCAGCAATCGCAGCAGAATTCCGATATCCGCACGTTGATAGTAGTCTTCCGAAGCCTGATAGAACATCCCGAAAAGCGCCGGAACAACCAGGACAAACGGGGTACCATCCACCAAAATGGCGATACGCCCCTCAAGAAGACTAGCAGCAACCGCATCCGGACGTTCTGTATTGTATATGGTAGGAAAGGGAGTATAGGTTTCATCCTGGATCAATTCCTCGATATAGCCGCTTTCGAGAATTCCGTCAATATCAATCCGATCTAAACGGGTGCGGACTTCCTCAATAATCTTGTCATTGGCGATTCCTTTTATATACATAATAGCCACATTGGTTTTGGTGACCCTACCAATCTGACGAGTTTCCAGCCATAGGTTTGGATCTTTAATTTTTCTCCTTATCAGGGCCGTATTCGTTCGAATATTCTCCGAAAACCCCTCTCTAGGTCCCCGAACCACCGTTTGAGCGGAAGGTTCCGTTACCCCGCGGTCTTCCCATCCCTTCAATCCAATGGTAAAACCAGAGTTATATCCATCCACCAGGATCACGGTATCCCCGGATAACACCGCCGTGAATAAAGATTCAAAATCCGCAACCTCTTTGATTTCAGCTACGGTTAATACGAAATCTTTTAAAATGGAGAGTGGATCTTTACTGGAGGAAATTTTCTGATCGAGGTCGATTTTACGCATGTCCAACATCAGGGATTCCATGATGAAATTGTTTACGGATTTGGTGTCTGCCAAACCATCCGTATAAAAAACCGCCGCTCTGATCCTTCCTTGTGTTCCGATTAAAATCTCTCGAATAACGATATCGCTGCTGTTTCCAAGTGAATCTTTTACCTTCTGAATATTTGTCCGTAAGCTAGTAGATAATGGCTCCTTGTCTTTGGCCTCTTGATTCGGAGAATCTTTTTCATGGGAGCGACGTTTAAAAATATTTTTGAAAGTCCGCTTAATAAAGCCCATACCTGTCCCTCTCTACTATGAATTTCAACCCTATTATTAACGAGATGTCATCTTAATAAACTCCCTATTATTAATTTTTCGCCTGTATCCTCTTTTCTGATAATTTGTTTCGCGATCCATTCCTTCACCTTATATAATCGTGAATCAAAAGCCATTTGGAATAGACCGGTGAGTCTGTATTGGAAAAAATATTTTTTTCTTAAATTTTTTATTGCTTCTTGATAGGAAGAAAAACCAATTTCCTCAAAAAGAAGAACGTCCATTCTTTGTTTCACATGGATTGGATTCTTCCAATAATTCATCGGGACATTTGAAAACTGCCATGGATGAAATTGATCCGGATAGATTGCATTGATGACTCGATAAGGTGAATCATTAAATAGACGAATAATGCCAAGAAGCCCACGTTCTCTAAAAAAGTGATGGTTTATCTTTTGAGGGATTTCTTGATGAGGAATGTTGCATTTTACTTCAATTACATATTTGACCGTTTCGATTGCTCTTGTTCGCCCTCCCGTTCCACACCAGTAATGATTCGAAACTTGACGAAACTCCCAAGGTTGAAATTTTCCAGGATAAGCGTTTTGAATTACGTCAAGGAAGTTCCATCCGAAAAACTGGGCTGGAGGACGCAACCGGTGGTTCCAAAGGATTTCTGCTTTCACTCGTTTGGAAATGTCTTTAACGGGAATATTCAAATATTCTTCTAGTAGATAACGAGTTAAGTAGGCTAAATACTTCTTGCCTTGTTCCCCAACGAAAAAATGATTAGGAAATCTAGCTCTATGCCCTTTCAATATTTGACGGTAAATGTCAATGACTTTCTCTTTTTCCGTCATCTTTGGTCTCTCCTCTCGACTTTATACTTTTATTCTCCCCAATTGTTATGATTTTCAATCTATTCAGTTATAATGGTTTTTTCGAGTAGTCTGGAAACCTTTTAATGAATTTCAACAAGGAAAATTAAGACTCGTTCCTGACGGTCTTTTCAATTTACTTTCAAGAGCAATGACTAGATAACACTTGATCGAATTTGTTGTATTAACGGGGTCCGATAGCAGTGAAATAACAGAGACCAGTTACACGTGTTTGTTTAAGATCCAAAAGAGCAACTATAAAAATTAGAAGACCCCTTCCATTGCATTGAAGGGGTTTGATTTCCAAGTTAGATCTCAAATTGTCTTAACTGTTCATCCGTTAGCTCTGACTAGTCAATTCCATGTTCTAAACAATATTGATACATTTTCCAAACATTGGTATCGAGGTGCCCTCGTTTCTTGTGGGATGGAGTATAGACCGTCAGGAAATCCACTATCAAATGAACTATCGTTCCATTCAGCTTTTTTCACAAATTGAACCTTCAAGCCGGTTTCGGTCCGAGTCGTGAATGAGATTCGATCTTTTCTAGCCATAAAAGAAACACCTCTTTTTAAATTTGACATTCAGTCACTAAGCGTTGGGCTGTGTATTATCAAAAAATAAATCATGGCTCTTTCCGATTTGAGTTGCACCCTAATCCAATATAGTAGGGAATCCTCTCCGTTTTGGAGGTCAACTGCATAAATCCTTCGAAACCAGATTCGATACTCCGTTTAAAAGCAAAAGCAATGAAGTGTTTCCCAACTCCTCTATAATGCGTTTTTTGAAATTAATTGTGTCTCAGGAGATGAAGGCTTATCCTTTATCCAGTCCCTTAGGGAAATGTTCGTAATGATGTTCTAGACTCCTTTAAGGGGTACCGCCGACAAAACGTGAAAAACGTACGTTAATACATATTATGGAAATTAAAAAGACGATTCTCCTACTGCTTATTATCAAGAACCGTCTTTTTTTGTTTATTTCGCTATCGAATCCGGCTTTAGTATCGGTTCATAAAAGAATGAATTTAGAAGATATATTAAAACTTCAAAATTTAATTGTATAATCCATATTGTCATCATATAATTAGTTAGGAAACTAAATAATTGCATACAAGGGTGGGATAAGGATGATGAATAACCTCTTTGGACATAGAGTGAATATTTTGGGTAGATTGGTATCTAAAAAACTAAATAAAATGATCTCTTATACGGGGCTTACAGGTAGCCAGTGGCCCGTAATTGTACGATTATTACTCAGCGAAGAGTTAACCCAATCTGAGATTTGCGAACAACTTTCCATTGAGGCATCCACAGCGTCCCAAACTCTCTATAGAATGGAACAAATGGGTTGGGTTACTCGCATTGATGGAACAGACAAACGGGAAAAGAAAGTTATATTAACCAAGAAGGCAAAAGATCACCTATCCCTATGGTTTCAGGATACAAATTCCCTTGAAAAAAAACTGATGGATGAGATTCCGCTAGAAGATATAGCTGTATTTGATCGAGTTTTAGATAAGATGATTGATAACATGCGAAAAGAAAAATAAAAGTATACAATTTCAACTAAGGGGTCTGAGATCATATGTGGGAACTGATTTTGGTATTAGCCATTTTATTTATCGGCAGTTTTATTCAAGGGGCAAGCGGATTTGGTTTTGGTTTATTCTCTATGGGACTTCTCCCTACTTTGTTAAGTTTAAAGAATAGCACATTATTAGTATTGGCTTTGACTGTCATTTTGTCTTTAAACATAGCTATTAAATTCGCAAAATACATTCAAGTCAAAGAACTTATTTATATTGTAAGTTCTGCTTTAGCTGGTCGTGTTTTATCATTCTTTTTCCTTAATTTCTTTGGTGACATGGATATTATGAAAAAACTATTAGGTTTTGTTCTTATTGGGATGGTAATTTATCTATATTTAAATGGAAAACAAACTTATACCCCAGCCTTCGAAAAACCAATATTCCCCATCTTAATCGGTTTTATTGGGGGGGTAATTGGAGGGGTATTTGCAGTAGGAGGACCCTTTTTCGTATTCTATTTCCTTCTTCGTTATGCAGAAAAAACTAGCTATAATGCCAATCTTCAAGCGTCCTTTGTTATTATGAATTGTTTTACAATCGTTCTTCATGGGATAAATGGGGATTTTAATAATAACTTATTCCTTTATTTATTGTTAGGAACGGTTGCTGTATTGTTCGGCGTAAACTTAGGGCTTAAATATTTTGAACGTCTACCTCGTGAATTAATAAAAAAACTTGCTTCTTTTATTGTGTTAATTGCAGGTTTAAATCTAATAATCTTTTCGTAACTAAGAAAAGCAAGATAAAATTAAGAATCATTGGGGTCAACTAACCCGATGATTCTTTATATAAATTATATCTGGTTATTAAACTATTCTACTCTTTAACTCAACAAATTCAATTATTATCCAGATCGGATAATCGTCTATACAAAGCTGACCTTGAAACATTTGTAATTTCACATATTTGCTTCACGGTCATTTTTCCTTCTTTATAGAGCTTTACTGCATAGTTAATCCCGGCATGTTTTTGGTGATACTTCTTGACTCTTCCACGGTATTTCCCTTCCTTTTTGGCAAGATCAATTCCCTCACGTTGACGCATTCGAATAAGATCACGCTCCAATTGATTTACTCCACCCATCACGGTCATAAGGAATTGACTGTAAGGATTTTCTTCGGATAGATCAAGCCATGAGTCTTTTAGGGGTAGTACCAACTTTTCGCGGAAAACATACGCTAAGGAATGAATCCTTGATACATAAGGATTTTTACACTCATCTCAAAAACGCAGGAATATGAGACTACTGAAATCTACTCTTAAAAGCACCTGTTATTGTACTTAAAACTGTTTCAAAACTCATCTTAAAATCAAAATCTCAATACCCTATATGGCTTAGAGTAAAGAAATCGTCTTTTTACCTTCCAAATAATGTCTTAGCGTATGTTTTCCGCGTTTGGTTGACTCTACCCCATATACAAAATAATTAAAGGAATGCAATTTGTTAAACTCTGGTGTGAAGAAACGGTAAAACCATCAATCTATATTATTCGAAGAATTTGGTTTTGAAAAAGAGCAATAAAAAGAAGAGCTCGGGATTTCCATAACTCTTCTTTTTATTAAAAGGGAAAATCAGAGTATGATATCAAAAATATTGACATAATTTTCCTATTATAATATACTGATATTAATGAATTTTATAATAATTTTTAGAAAGGAGGTAGATAAAATGTCTAAACCCTGTGCCTGTGGAAACACCCAAAACGCCCAAGGAAATTGTGATGGTTCCCACAACAACAAAAAGAAGGAAAAGAAATAAATAATGATGAAAAAACCTACTCGTTAGAGTAGGTTTTATTATTTCGTTTGTATTTCCTCTAATCCTAATACCTCTTCTTCCAAATCAGTAAGTAACGCCTGTCCTTCTATTGTTGGATGGACATCTCCATCTAGGGGTAGTACCACATGCCCATCAAGCTAAAATAAATCATTACCCTAAAAAGAA